>CAYZAR010000068.1:0-8011 GCA_964476455.1 uncultured Micavibrio sp. | reverse complement strand
ATACATCCCGAGAGCGACACCAGAGCTTTTGAAATCATAAACTTCGTGAACGTCCGCCGGCCCGCCATCGGCTGGTTCATAGGTCAAGGTCAACCGCCCGGGACCCGGAACCTTGAAATCGGTTGCTTTATATTGATCGCCAAAGGCATGACGACCAATGACAATCGGGGCCGTCCACCCGGGAACATATTTGGGGATATTCCGGCAGAGAATAGGTTCCCGAAAGACGGTTCCATCCAATACGTTACGGATCGTACCATTTGGAGACTTCCACATTTTCTTGAGGCCAAACTCTTTGACTCGCGCTTCGTCTGGCGTGATGGTGGCACATTTAACGCCGACTCCATACTGGCGGATGGCCTCTGCGGCCGCCACGGTGACCTTATCCTCTGTGGCATCGCGATTCTGAATAGAAAGGTCAAAATATTTGAGATCAATATCCAAAAAGGGGAGAATATAGCGTTCCTTGATCCATGCCCAGATGATACGGGTCATTTCGTCGCCGTCAATTTCAACAACGGGTGTCTCAACTTTAATTTTTGCCATAACGATTTCCTTCTGCCCCAAAATATCTCAGTCCCGCCAGAGTATAACAAAACCCTGCTCATCAAAAGAGACAGATCCCGATAACGCTCAAAAAAAACTTTTCTTCTCTGGGAAGAGGATTATAGTTAAGCCCATTGATGACTTATCCATCATCCCGCCTCCACGCCCCCTCCCCCGTCATCCCCGCAACGGCGGGGATCCGGCGAGGGAAGCTGTCAACACGCCAGACCCCCGCCTAAAGCGGGGGTGACAGGAAAAAGAGGATGCGGAGGATGGCAATTGTACAAAAATTGTAAGTCCAAATATGTGCTGCTTCTGCCTAACTTTTTGGAGATTTTACTGATGAAAAACCTTTGCTTACTTCTGAGCCTTGCGCTTTTAACCTCTTGTTGTTGCCTGCAAAACAAGGGGGGAGATTGTCCGTCTCCACAAGTTGTTGCCACGGTTGAGGGGATGACGTGCGAGATGTGCGCCTCGACCATTTCGGCAGCCCTCAAACAAAATCCGAATGTTAAAAACGTAAAAGTCGATGTGGCTGGAAAAACAGTCACAATTGACCTTGTCTCTGGCAAAAAGCTAGACAAAGCAGAAACCGAGCGGATTATCAAAAAAGCGGGCTACACCCAAACCGGATTCAAATCTGTCTGCCGCTAGGCCTTTCTCCCCCGCCCCGCCAATCGTCACCCCCGCTTCAGGCGGGGGTTTGGCCTGTTGAGGGTTGGTTTATTTTGCCTGATCCCCGCCTTGTCTGGAATGTCGGGAAAAGGGGGGGCTTTTCATGTTCTCCTAAATCAACTATGAATAGGGCCATTAGAAAAACCTCGGAGAAGCAAGTAAATGTCGGATATTCTGCGCGAAGTTGATGAAGCCATGCGGGTCGAGAAAATGACTCGGCTATGGGCAGAACATGGAAATACAGTTATCGCCGCGATCGTGGCCCTTATTCTGGGAACAGCCCTCAGTTCGGGGTGGAATGCATGGCAACATCATCAACATTTGCAAAGCACTTCGGCTCTTCTGGAAAGTTTACAAACCGACTCGCCTCTTGCCTCTCTTGAAACTCTGGGCAAGAAGGAGAAAGGAAACGCCAAGGCTTTTTCTTTGCTGGCAGCGGCGGCGATTGCCCTTGATGAAAAATCTCCCGACAAAGCAATTTCTCTTTATAAAAACCTTGCGGCGGATAGCAGCGTGAGTTCTGTTTTTCGTCACTTGGCTCTTGTCCAAAAAGTAGCCATTGAGCTTGACGGGAAGACGGAGGTTTCTTCTGCGCAAATGCTGGCCGACCTTGCCCCGATTATCAAAGATAAAACATCCCCGTGGCAAGCCCGCGCTCTTCTGCTCTCGGCTCTCATTAAGGCTCATAAAAATCAGGACAATAGCGGAGCCATTGCAGACCTTGAAACACTAAGCGCGATTCCGAACCTTTCGCCTACCGTGAAAGAACAGGCCCTCGCTCTGCGTCAAGTTTATAAACTAGAGGGGGCCAAATGATGTTTCGTTTTGTCTCTCCGGCTCTGGTTTTTGTTGTTTTGGGAAGCCTCAGCCTTTCGGGATGTTCATGGTTCGACTTTGATAAAGACGACAAACCCCCTTTGACAGGAACCCGTATTTCGGTTCTTGAATTGCAGAAAAATCAAGGAATTGCGCCCACCAAACCCGCCAGCCCTCTGGTTATTCCGGCGGCGTGGAGCAATGAATATTGGCCTCAGTCAGGCGGGTATCCAAACCATTCCTTGCAAAATCTTGCACTCTCTCCCGAACCTCTCTCGAAAAAATGGAGTGCCAGCATTGGCGCGGGAAGCAGCGACACGCTGCCTTTGACCGCACAACCTGTTGTTTTTGACGGACTGATTTATACACTCGACACCAAATCGCAAGTCAGCGCGTTCGACATTAAGACTGGACAAAAACTCTGGCAAAACGACATCCGCCCCAAGGGGGAAGATGAACAAGTGATTGGCGGAGGGCTGGCTTCCTCTGGGAGTATTCTATATGCGACCAACGGCTATAACGAACTTTTGGCCATAAACCCCAAAGAGGGCGGAATTTTTTGGAGGAAGAAACTTCCCTCTCCGTCTCGGGCCGCGCCAACTGTTCTTGATGACCGCGTCTTTGTTTTGACTCTTGATAACCGCCTTCTTGCCTTGAATGCGGCGGATGGAGCTTTGCTCTGGGACTATCAAGGCTTGAGTGAAACAGCCGGACTTGTCGGCGCGGCCAGTCCAGCGGCCAGTCAGGAAATTGTCATCTCGCCAATGTCCTCAGGGGAACTGATTGCTTTGCGGGTCCAAAACGGATCGGTTGCATGGGGAGACAATCTCTCTCCGGCTGTCAAAGTTGGTGGGCTGTCCGCCTTGCCGGATATTCGGGCTTTGCCGGTTATTGATAAAGGACTGGTCATTGCGATCAGCTATGGCGGAAAAATTGTGGCCATTGACGAACGGACCGGAAGCCGTGTCTGGCAAAAAGATATTGGCAGTGCCTCGGCCCCGTGGGTTGCTGGCAACCAGATTTTTCTCATCTCTTCCAATGATGAGTTGGTGGCGATGAATCGTGAAACCGGAGACTTGTTATGGGTTAACCCTCTGTCTGGATATATGAAAGACAAGGAAAGCCGCAATGCCCTGCTCTGGAATGGTCCGGTTCTGGCTGGGGGGCGTTTGATTCTCAGTGCGCCAGAAGGAAATATTCTTGAGATCGACCCTCAAAACGGAGCACTCCTTCGTCAATTGGCAACGGGCCATTCTATCGCTGTTCCTCCGGTTGTCGCTGCGAAAACACTCTTCCTGTTACAAACCAACGGAACGCTTTCCGCCTATCAATAGAAAAGGATCCTCACAATGCTAACCCTTGCGATTGTGGGGCGACCCAATGTCGGAAAATCAACTCTTTTCAACCGCCTGATCCGGCGGCAGATGGCCATTGTTGACGACACCCCGGGGGTGACCCGTGACTGGAGGGAATCCGAAGGGCAAATTCTCGATCGCAAAATCAATGTCATTGATACAGCAGGGCTTGAGGAAAAATTCGACAATTCTTTAGAGGCTAGAATGCGCCGCCAGACCGAAACCGCCTTGGTTCGCGCCGATGTTATTTTGTTTGTGGTGGATGGTAAGGCGGGGCTGACTCCGCTTGATGAACATTTTGCCAAGTGGCTGCGCAAACAGAAAAAACCCGTCATCTTGATTGTCAATAAATGTGAAAAAGACGAAGTCGCCGATAACGCAAGGGTAGAAGCTTACGGGCTTGGCCTTGGCGAACCTGTGACCATGTCGTCTGCGCATGGTATCGGCATGGATAGCCTTTATGAAGCCCTGACGGCCTATGTTCCAGAGGAAAAAGAAGTAGAAGAGACTGATACCGACCACCAGAAATTCTGGAGTGACGAAGAGCTTGACTCTCTAGAAGGCCGCGAAGATTTTGACTACGCCGCGCTGAAAACCGAAGAAGAGGACACTTCTCGCCCTATTCGCTTGGCGATTGTGGGGCGTCCAAATGCAGGAAAATCAACTTTGATGAATGCACTGCTTGAAGAAGATCGCGTGATAACCGGCCCTGAGGCAGGTCTGACCCGCGATGCCATTGCTGCCGACTGGGTTTATAAAGGACGGAAATTTCGTTTGGTTGATACCGCCGGAATGCGCAAGAAAGCTCGGATTGAACATCGCTTAGAAAAAATGGCTGTGGAAGATACGCTCCGTGCTATTCGCCTTTCGCAAATTGTGGTCCTGATGATTGACGGGCAAAGCCCACTCGAAAAACAGGATTTGCAAATTGCCGACCATGTGATTAAGGAAGGGCGGGTTCTGGTTGTCGCCATCAACAAATGGGATGCGGTCACCGATAAAAATGCCAAACTGGCCGAGATCAAAGACACACTTGAGACATCTCTCTCGCAAATCCAGAACTTGCCTTTTGTGACTCTCTCGGCATTGCGGGGACAGAATCTGGATCACCTTATGGATCACGCAATCAAACACTACGAAATTTGGAACAAACGCATTTCTACCAATCGCCTGAACCGCTGGCTGGAAAGCCGCACCGAACGCCACCCACCACCACTTTCCCAAGGTCGCCCCAATCGGCTCCGTTATATGACCCAGATCAACGTGCGCCCACCGACTTTTGCGGTATGGGTTTCGCGGCCTGATGATCTGCCGGATACCTATAAACGCTATATTGTGAATCAGCTCCGCGCCGATTACGAACTCCCCGGGGTTCCCATTCGCCTTCTGCTCCGCAAAAGTAAAAACCCCTATACGGATTAAGTTAACCTTGTTAGCTCGCCCCCGCGTCCCCCCAATCGTCACCCCCGCTTCAGGCGGGGGTCTGGTCTGTTCGAGGCCTTGTATTTTTCATTTAAGCAGGAAGATCAAAAATCTGCCCATGCTGGATACAACTGGGCAAAGCGAGTTCGACAAACACAGGGGTAATATCGTCTGGAACGTGCGCCCGTCCTTGGAACCCACCCGGGAAAGCCTGTGCCAATAATTCGGTCCGCACAGCCCCGGGGCTAATCATGTTAATTTTCAAACTGGTCTGGCGAGTTTCGGCAGCCCATGTTTCGGCAATTTTGCTAAGGGCGGCTTTGCTGGCAAGATACTCTCCCCAAAAAGGCATCATATAAAGCTTCGGAGAAGCAATCACGAAAATCGCCCGCCCTGCGTCAGAGGCTTTCAAGGCAGGTTCCAGCGTGCGGATTAACTGAACATTGGCTGTGACATTGACGGCAAAAACATCTCGCCAGTCTTTGAGGGAACTGTGCGACACGGGGGAGAGCGTGCCAAGAATTCCGGCATTTGCGACAAAAATATCAAGCCGCCCGAACCGCTCAACCAAGGTAGGACCAAGGGCCTCAAGCTCATCGGTTTTTTTCAAATCAAATGGCATGAGGGTTGCCGTTCCTCCTGCCCCACGAATGGCATCATCCACTTCTTCGAGACCGGATTGGCTTCTAGCCATGAGAACCACATGAGCTCCTTGGGCGGCATAAGCCCTCGCCACCGCCGCGCCGATCCCGCGGGAAGCTCCGGTAATGAGGGCAATGCGTCCTTCAAGTTGCTTGGTAGGCATTATGCGCATTTTTTCTTTTTGTTGGCTTCGTCAAAATCAGTCAAGGCAACCGGATAATCGCCGGTGAAACAAGCATCACAATATTGCGGCAGTTTTGAATTGCGGGCAGCCTCCCCCATCGCGCGATACATTCCATCTTCAGAAATGAAAGCAAGGGAATCGGCTCCTATAAACTCGGCCATTTGAAGAACCGTCAAACGCGAGGCCATCAAATCTTGACGAGACGGTGTATCAATTCCATAGAAACAGCCATACTGGACGGGCGGAGATGAAATTCTGAGGTGAACTTCTGCCGCGCCGCTACTGCGCATCATCTCGACAATTTTGCGTGACGTTGTTCCGCGTACAATTGAATCATCCACGAGAACAATGCGCTTGCCTTCAACCGTTGCGCGGTTGGCATTATGCTTGAGCTTAACGCCGAGGTGACGGATGGATTGCGTCGGCTCAATAAAGGTTCGCCCAACGTAGTGATTGCGAATAATACCCAGTTCAAAAGGAATGCCGCTTTGCTGAGCAAAACCAATCGCTGCGGGGACGCCGCTATCGGGGACGGGAACAACCAGATCGACATCGCAAGGGGATTCTTTGGCCAGTTCGGTTCCGATACGCTTGCGCACATCATAAACCGAATGGCCTTCGACCAGACTGTCAGGCCGCGCAAAATAAATATATTCGAAAATGCAAAAACGAGGAGATGTGTTTTCAAACGGGTGATGACTTTGAATTCCTTGGGGGGTAATGACAACCAATTCCCCGGGGGCAATATCGCGCACGAACTCGGCCCCGATAATATCAAGAGCGCACGTCTCGGAAGCCAGAACAAAAGCCCCGTCAAATTTTCCTAAAACGAGAGGACGAAACCCGTTGGGATCACGCACGCCAATCATCATATCGGCAGCAGCGGCCACTAAGGAATAAGCTCCTTGCACACGGCGCAAAGCTTCGACCAAGCGATCAATAACGCTCGATTTTTTTGATAGAGCAACAAGATGAACAATCACTTCGGTATCTGTTGTGGTTTGAAACAAAGCCCCATGTTCGACCAGTTCATCGCGCAGTTTTGTGGCGTTGGTTAGGTTTCCGTTGTGACCGAGAGCAAATCCGCCGAAGGTCATCTGCCCATAAAGGGGTTGGACGTTGCGTAGCAAGGTTCCGCCCGTTGTCGCATAACGGTTATGGCCGATTGCGAGGTTTCCTTTTAATCCGGCGATCACTGCGGAAGAGTGAAAAATATCATCGACCAGACCAAGCCCGCGATGAGAGGAAAATTCTACTCCGTCATAACTGACAATACCTGAGGCCTCCTGCCCTCGGTGTTGCAAGGCATGAAGACCAAGAGCCACAAGAGCCGCTGCATCAGGATGACCGAACACGCCGAACACGCCACATTCTTCGTGGAGTTTATCATCGGCGGCAAGCGCTTCATCAGACTTATTCATTGAGACTCCTAGTTGGGTTTTGGGGAGAAGACGGAGAGGACGATTCCTTGCCAATCAATCCATTCAAACTGCCGCGTTCTTGGTCGCTATATCCATCATCGGGAGGAGAAGAGGACGGCAAAGAATCAGATCTCGGCTCTTCTTGACTACTTCCTTTTGTTCCGAGAACGTCAAGGGCTTTGAGCTTGTCTCTGGCCTGCGCAGCGGGGAACGAGGACTCTCCCTCTCCAGACGCATCAGGCATAAATCCGGCGAGCCAACTGGAAATCCCGTCAAGGTAAACATAAGTTTTGGCAGACGAGAGCCATTCCTCTTTCTTTTCCTCAGAGAGGATTAAATGGAAGGGAAGATAAATAATACCAAGCAAGAGAATCCCACGTGCAATTCCGAAAAAGACTCCAAGCGTCCGGTCCACAGGACCAAGCCCAACCGCATGGGCCGCGCCGGATAAAAAGTAACTGACCAATTGCAGAACAATAAAGACGGTGAGAAAGACACCGCCAAACGCCGTAACATCAGCAGCAATCGTCATGGGGATCAGATCAAAAAGTTTACCCGGGTCTTTGCCTTCGACAATGCCATACCACCCTTGCACCAAAGGACGCACCATCCCGCCCAGCGTGAGGGCGGCCATTAATCCCCCAATCATCCCGAAAATGGTCAGGACTTCACGAATAAATCCGCGAAAAAAAGACACGCCAGCCGACATCAGGAGAACAAGAACAACGCCAAGATCGATGAGAAGCGCAATATCCATAACCAAAATGCCCATGTTGTTGGTATTCGGAGGATTGATAAGAGACTTATCCGCCTATTGCAAGAAAGTTTTACTTTTCCTCACGAGATCTCTTGCAGAACTGGCAGAGACAAAGAAAGATTAACGTCATCGCCCGAATTTGGCGTAAGACAAATTCTAGTGCGATCCAGCATTCCTGTCATCCCCGTTATTC
>CAYZAR010000067.1:0-8030 GCA_964476455.1 uncultured Micavibrio sp. | reverse complement strand
GCATGATACCTTGCCTTTCAATAAATTTCGACCCATTAATTTCGGCTTTTCCTTGCTTGATCTTGCCTGAGCTGAACATTTGTCCTACAATCTTCGCTTGGAATATCTCCACCAGAATCAAAGCAGGTCACAGTGGAATCCGCGCCCCATTCTCCTTCTGATATGTTTAGTGTCATCTTTTATGTTCTCCTCTTCTTTGGAATTGCCGGAGTGGGCGTTCCCCTGCTCCAACGTCTGCATATTTCCCCTATTCTTGGTTACCTGATAGCTGGTATTGTGATAGGCCCCTATGGCTACGCTTCTTGGGCTGGAGGCCATGAGTGGCTCCAGATGTTTACCATTAAAAACACTGAAACTGTTCGTATCTTGGGGGAGTTTGGCATTGTTTCCCTCATGTTTATGATTGGGCTTGAACTCTCGATTGATCGCTTGCGTGAATTGAAGCGCTACATATTTGGCCTTGGCAGCGCACAGATTATTGCCACGGCAACATTGGTTTTTCTCATCGCACGTTTCTACGATCACTCGCTCGAAGCCTCTATCATTATCGGGTCAGCTTTCGCCCTTTCCTCCACTGCCATTGTCATGAAACTTTTGGAAGAGAGACACTTGACCAGCCGCCCTGTGGGGGTTCTAAGTTTTTCAATCCTCCTCATGCAAGACCTTGCCGTAGTCCCTATCTTAGTTTTGGCAACCTCATTCGGGGGAGAGAGCGATCATGGCATTTTAGAAAACATCGTCATTTCCCTTGGTATCGGGATAGCCGCTGTTCTAGTCATTTTTTTTCTGGGACAACGTGTAATTAAAACCCTTTTGCAGTACACGGGGGTTTCACACAATGCCGAATGGCTATCAGCCTTTGCCGTGTTTGTGGTTATTGGGTGCTCTGCTCTCACCTTATCCGCTGGACTTTCACTGGCCTTGGGCGCATTTCTGGCTGGGCTTCTCATTGCCGAAACCGAGTTTCGTCATGAAGTCGAGATCATCTTTGCTCCGGTTAAAGGTATGCTACTCGGCATATTCTTTTTATCCATCGGCATGATGATAGATATCAGAGAATTTTTCTTGGCTCCGCATATTCTTCTTGCTGCCGTTCTGGGCATTTTTCTTTTGAAGTCCTCTGTTCTTTTTCCTTTGTGTCTGTTGTTCAAGGTTCCCAAAAAGAAGGCGTTTCAAACATCCCTGTTTCTTGCCCAGCCCGGTGAGTTTGCTCTGCTTCTGCTCGGTGTTGGCGCAGCCTCTCAACTCATTTCCTCTCACGATATGCAGTTTTTTTATCTGGTAACAGCCGTTTCCATGATGCTCTCTCCCGCGTTGTTCAAGATTGCACCCTTCCTCAGCGCAAAGCTTTTCCCAGATAAAGCAGAAGAAGCCCAAACTGGAGATTTTTACGAGGAAAAAGAAAGCATCGTGATAATAGCGGGCATGGGACGAGTAGGTCAGCTTCTTGCCAACACTTTACAAAGCTGCCACATAAACTATATAGGGTTTGACCTTAACGCCAGCAAAGTCATGGATTTGAAACAACTCGGTTACCATGTCATTTATGGAGACGCTCGAAAAATTGAGCTTTGGCAAGGTCTGAACAAGGGGAACATCACCGCTATTGTGATTGCGATAGACAAACATGAATCAGTTGCCAGCATGATAAAAGCCCTGCGGATGGAATGGCCTTTGGTTTCAGTTATTGTGAGAGCTCAAGACACTGCGAATATAGGACTCTATTACGATCTGGGAGCAAAACACGTTGTCGCCGAAACGCTAGAGTCCAGCCTAAGCATGGCACGTCTTGTCATGCTAGAGGTAGGAAAGGATGAATCGGACTCTGAAAAAATCATAGATAAGATAAGAGAAAAAAGTGAACTGCAGCTTTTTGAGGACAAAAATTGAATCTCTCCATAAAGGAAATTTTGTAGATTCACTCCTGTGTTCCCTCTTTTATAACCTCCGCGACCAAATTTGTCACAGCCAGAAGGCCTTCTGAAACTTTTTTCTTCTCAAGATACGGAGAAAGGACTTTACCTCCGACATATTGGTTAAAGCTTGGAGGAAAAGCAAAAGCAATCTTGTTGGTCGTGGTGGTCATCCGTGCGGTATTCTGTTTTGTGTCAACTAAGAGAAAAACCCCTTGTTTGGACAGACTGTAACTTCCTACCCGCATAACAACGAAGAAATTATTTCCAGCTTGTTCAAGAGAGCCGACATCAGGAACAAGTAAAATGCGAAAATCAACATCGTTGTTTCGAAGAATTTCTTCTTGAAGACGCGTAATTTTCTTGATCTCAGATGGCGAGAGAATTTCTGCCTTGTCACAAAGGGTCAGTTGAAAACAGTCCTTGTCCACGGCTTTCTTAATCAATCGGGAAGACCCCACCACCACCGACAGGATCACCGCAACCATAATGGCCGTTGCGATTAAGGACTTCTTTTCCAACACACCCCCTTCAGCAAAATGCCGGACAGACTACCACGTCCGAAATGCACCGGAATCAAGATGGACAAAACCACTTCTGGGGTAGTAACCAACACCGCCCGCCGCAAGCTTAACCGCTAAATCGCGCAAATGTTTGGTTTCAACATCATCCATTCGCACATCAATCGCCTGACCCGACATGTGAAGGGAGCGTTTAGCAACCCCCTCGCTAGCTGCCCGCAAGTGAGAATTAGTGCGCGGAGAACGATACCCCGAAAGAACGCTATACCCTCTCTTGGTTCCCATCGCCCGACGAATAACGGCCACAATGTCAACAGCCCGTGGATCAATCGGGAACACTTCATTGGCCCGAAAATCCCGCAAAACATAATTAATTCGCTCGAACGCTTCGGGAAGATATTTATTACCCACGCGATAAACACCGGAGAAGCTCTCCCCCGTGTGTTCATTGCGAAAACTAACGCTGTAAGCTCCACGCCCGGGCAAAGCAAAGGCCGGTGTTACCGAGCTAACAGAAATCAAGGCCGAAGCCGAAAGAGTTAATCCGCCTTTCAAAAAGGCACGTCTATTAAGCAGTGTCTCAGTCTCATCGAGCAAAAAGGACATATTTGAACCTTGCAAGTTGATTGAACAAAAGTACTCTGGTTTACAGCAGACAAGTCTTATAGACAGTAAACGCAAAAATGTCTAGTACAAGAAAATTATCTATTAATTACAATGAGTTGATTTTACTCAAACTGACAGGAAGTTTTATCTTTCCACTAATTTGCAGAGCATTTACGAGTTTCGAATCAAGGCTGTAAACGTCATCTCCAATAATCGTATGCCCTTCACGATCTAACCAGATAGTGTTGTAAAGAACGTAAACGGAGAAAGGCGACTCTGCCTTTATTTCAACCGTTCTGGTATGCCCTAGATGTTTTTCTATTTTCTCTTCTGACCACCCCTGATTTTTTCCCAAAACAAAATTGGCAATCTTTTTTGGTTCAGAAAGACGGATACATCCGTGACTAAGAGCACGAAAATCACGGCTAAATAATTCTGGTGTATTGGTGTCATGCAAGTAAATATCATATTTATTTGGCATCAAGACTCTGATCCGTCCGAGCGGATTGCGCACCCCAGGCTCTTGAACCATGCCCAACTGGCGGACATCCTTTTGCGTCATAGTTGACCAATCCACCTGCTCTGCAGAAATTTCCTCAACACCATCGGGCGTATAACGCAAAAGCTGAATATTCTTTCTCGTCAAAACTGTCGGGTCTTTTTGAAGAGCAGGTAGAAATTCCGCAGCCTTAATATTGGCAGGAACGTGCCATGAGGGGTTAAAGCGAACACCAACACCCTGCGCCACAAACCGCGCAGTTGGCCATGATGGCTTACCAACAATCACTGGCATTTCCTCGACAACTTGGCCTTGGCTAACAGCTTCCAATTTCATCGCTGGAATATTGACAGAAATATAACGATCTGGTTTGGGACCGCCCACCCAGCGCAACCGCTCCATATTGGCAACGACTTTTACCAACCGGTCCGTCCGCCCCTGATTCAAAGCGGCTATCGTTCTCTGACCAATGACCCCGTCAGGTTTCAACCCATTGGCAATTTGGAAACCTTCCACAGCCTTGACCAAGGCTTCATCATACAGCAAGGAAGACTCCGCCCCCGAAAGATTCAACCTTCTACGCAATTGGGGAATAATTGCATGACTTTCTTTTGGATGAATTAGCCCAGAATAACGCAAACGTGTCCGCTCATTTTCAGGATGCGTTGTCAAATCTGTAACCAGTCGGCGCAATTCCTCTTTCAAGGTTTGGTAAAGAACGTCATGCGGCTCCAGTTTTGAGAGTTGCTGTGCGGCATCTTTCTTTCCCGCTACATGGCTAAGAACTTGATCTGCAGAAAGCCCCCGCGACCACGAAGAGGTATCTTCTTTGAGAGCCGCCGGAGACAACCTCATTCCAGTTAAGTCGTGGCCCAATCGCGCCACAGCATCACTCATCAATACTTCAAAGACCAGAGCTGTTTCTTCATCCAGATCCCCACCGCGTAGTCGATCTAAATTTGAAAGGTGGTAATTTTCTGGATTGAATCCATGAACCCATGACTCACGAATCTGCTCAATAACTTTGAGCGCGGGTTTAGAGATTTCGTCTCCTTCAACCCAGAGAGGCGAAAAACTCCGTGCTTGGTAGAAGGATAATATTTTATCCGCACTCTGAATTTTTTGGCCATCTACTGTTTCGGAACGCAGCAAGTTTTCGATCGGGTGCGCTTCGGCCTGTTCAAGCGTCCGTGATGTCTCACGAGAAGACGAAAATGTTTCTTCTTCTGGCGGCTGAGCCTTGGCCAAAGCTGGCCCCTCCGCCAAAGCAGGAAGAGATAAGAAGAACACCGTCAACGCCACAAGAGACGTAGATTGCAAGGACAGATTGCGCATCAGGCAAAACCAAAGACCAGAAGGTAACAAGACAAGGCGAATTGGTTAGGATTGTACCCTAAAAAACACGGAATCCAAAGCCCTCAAGATGGCGAAGTTGTTGATTTTTCACGCTGATACAACAAATCGTCAATTACATTGCGAACTTCCGCCGCATTAGACAAATATGGAATATAAGCCAAGCGGGAACCCGTCCCCGTGATAAGAACTGTTCCATATTTCAACAAATGACCAACTAAAGTCCGTTGAATTTCAACGCTTTCAATTTTATCCAGACGAAGTTGAACAGTGTCCACCTTAATCAAGCCGGAACGGAAAAAAACCCGCTGATTAGTAACAATCAACAACAAGAACGAGCGCAACAAATAGGCATAAAGAAAGGCCGTAAAGGCAGCCAACCCCAAGAACACCCCCAAATTGGGATGAATGACAATAGTAACCAACACAGAAATAGTAAGGGCCACAACTGCCTTCCAATAAATCGCGCCGGAAACCCGTCCCTTAATAAGCACATTCTCTCCGTCCCGAAGAGCCACTGGAAGATCCGCACCGCTGCGGGTTTTAAGGCGTTCAGATGGTTCCATATCACAGATCCCCTTACTGTATGAGCTTTCTAACTAGTCCGTGCTTTTTCAATAGCTTTTCTGAAAACGAGAGGGCGAGCAATCGGAGGTAAAACGAGTTCTCCGACCCCCATGCCGCGAACAACCAGCGTACCAAAATCAAAAATACGACCAAACACAGATTGCAAAACCGACACGCTTTCAATCCGGTCAATATTCATCTCGCCAACATACCGTGCAACCAATCCTCGCTTGAAAATCAAACGACTGGTCGTCACCGCAATTTCTGTTGTCGCCTTGATAACCAGCATCTGCACGCACCTAAAAACACCGATAATAAAAATCAGCAGCGAAAAAAGCTTGATCCCGGGATGTAGCTTACGAACAATCGTCAACCAGCTATCCCCTTCTTGCAAATCCGATGTCACAAAAAGTTTTGCAACAGAGCTCGGCAAATACTGCTCCGCCGTGACAGCCACGGCCAGAATCGAAATTGCGAAGAAAAGGCCCCAAGCTATATTCAAAATGGCCTGAACATCATAAAACCAATGAAAACGAGCAATATGGATCAGATCTTCCCCGGGAGCCAAAGACTGTTTGACGTACAGCATTTTTTATTTGTCTCCCAAACAAACGCCAAGAGCCCGCGCCGTGTGAACCAAGGAACTATTCGTATCAACCGCCTGATAGGCCGCAATTGCTGCTTCAATTGGAACATCAACTACTTCCCTGTTTTTCCACGCAACCATGCGGTCAAATTTTCCTTCTGCTATCAAATCTACAGCCCGAACACCAAAGGCCGAGGCCAACAACCTGTCATTATAGGTTGGCGAGCTCCCACGCTGGACGTGCCCGAGGATTGTAACACGAGTTTCAGAGCCTGTGGCGCGGAAAATTTGATCTCCGATATAATGGGCAATCCCCCCATAGCGGCGTTGACCATCTGAAAAGGAAAACTGTGAGGCATCACCATCCAAGGTTTTGACAGCCTCCGAAACAACCACAAGGGCAAAGTTTCTCCCGCCTTCCTTCACACGCGCAATCTTTTTTGCAACAATATCAATTTGATAAGGTATTTCAGGAATCAGAATCACGTCAGCCCCTCCCGCAATTCCAGCGGTCAGAGCAATATGTCCAGCATCTCGTCCCATAACCTCAAGCACCATCACACGATCATGGGAAGCCGCCGTTGGTTGAAGTCGGTCCAATGCCTCGGTTGCAACAGCCACAGCCGTATCAAAACCAATCGAAGTTTCGGTTTCCCCAATGTCATTATCAATGGTTTTGGGAATCCCAACCATGCGAATGCCTCCTTGTATGGCCAGTTTGCGCAAAATAGCAAAACTTCCATCTCCGCCAATTCCAATCACGGAATCGAGGCCCAATTGACGAAATCCATCTATGATCTCTTGGGAGCGGTCTTTAATGCTGCCATCAGGCATAACATACGCGAAAGGGTCTCCCTTATTGGTTGTGCCAAGGATAGTTCCTCCCATTCTCATAACGTTGTTGTCAAACATATCAGGCGTAAGAATCCGGTACTGCGCGGGTCTTTCAAGAAGCCCTGCTGTTCCATCAAGGATCCCGACGACTTCCCAGCCCAGTAGATCGGCGCGATGAACCACAGCCCGAATCGCTGCGTTCAGCCCAGCACAATCCCCACCGCTTGTCAGAATTCCAATTCTTTTTGTCATGATGCCCTCTTTGTCTATTGATATTTGAAAAAGTAGGATACTTGCTCAAAGAAAAAACGTAAATCCTTATATTCAAAGATATATCGTGCTTATCAAAAGAGTTTTTTTCTGCTACACAAAGACTCTCGAGGATTTATAGTACATGGTTGATGAAGATTCCCTGCGCGAACAGCTTGAAGATCTGAGGCGCGAGCACAAACAGTTGGATGAGCAGATTGAGCAGATGAGCCGGACAATTCCGGTTGATTTCCTGACTATCACCAAACTTAAGAAAGACAAGCTGCGCTTGAAAGATACGATCTCGCGCATCGAGAGTATGCTGATTCCGGATATTCTGGCATAAAACCTAGGAACAGGTGATGTTATGAACCCTCCCTCTCTTCCCCCTCTTATTGGCCTGATTATGGGGTCTCAGTCCGATTGGGACACCATGAGCCATGCACAAGAATTGCTAGAACGCCTTGAAATTTCTCATGAAATTCGTATTGTTTCAGCCCACCGAACACCGGACCGCCTCTATGATTACGCAAAAACAGCCCGCGAACGCGGAATCAAAGTTATTATCGCCGGAGCGGGAGGGGCCGCACACTTGCCAGGGATGACAGCCAGCCTAACGTCCCTGCCTGTTTTAGGAGTTCCTATTGAAAGCCACGCCCTTAAAGGAATGGACAGTCTTCTTTCAATCGTCCAAATGCCCGGAGGAATTCCAGTTGGAACCCTCGCAATCGGGAAGGCGGGAGCCATAAACGCCGCCTTGCTGGCAGCCTCCATCCTTGCTCTTGATGATCCTACCTTGCTCTCCCGCTTAGAAAACTTCCGTAAAACCCAGACCGAAAATGTCGCAAACGCTCCCCAATAATCCTGCAAAAAAGCTTGGCATTCTTGGCGGTGGACAGCTC
>CAYZAR010000066.1:0-8101 GCA_964476455.1 uncultured Micavibrio sp. | reverse complement strand
TTCATACTTGCCGCAAGCAAGGCCAGTATCTGATCCCCATCAATCCGACACCCAGTCTCATCAACCATAATGAGCCGATCAGCATCCCCATCTAAAGCAATGCCAATATCTGCGCCATAATCAAGGACGTTTTTTTGCAGAAGTTTAGTATCCGTTGCTCCACAACGATCATTGATGTTTTTCCCGTTCGGAGAAACGCCGATTGAGATAACCTCAGCTTCCAATTCCCACAGGGCCGCTGGCGCGGCGCGATAAGCAGCCCCATTGGCACAGTCCACTACAATTTTCAGACCTTCCAGTGTTTGTCTCTTTGGAAAAGAGGCCTTCACGTACTCAATGTAACGACCAAGAGCATCGTCAAGACGACTAGCACGCCCAAGCATATCCGGTGAGGTCAAGTCATCCATCAAGTCAGAACGATCCATCCAGTCTTCAATCGACAGTTCAAGCTCATCAGCCAGTTTATATCCATCTGGCCCAAACAGTTTGATACCATTGTCCTGATAGGGATTGTGAGAAGCTGAAATCACCACTCCAACATCCGCTCGCAAAGAGCGTGTAAGCATGGCAATCGCTGGAGTAGGCATCGGACCAGTCAACACGACATCCATACCCATAGACAAAAATCCAGATGCGAGAGCTTGTTCTAGAAAGTAACAAGACAACCGCGTATCTTTGCCAATCACCACACGGTTCAGAGCAGGTCCTGTTATTTCCCGTTTCAAAACACGCGCTGTTGCCATCGCAACTTTAAGGGCTACCTCGGCGGTCATCGGATAGGCATTCGCCCGCCCGCGAATACCATCAGTTCCAAAATATTTTCGTGTCATAAGACCAAGGTTTTAGGGGAGGCTCCCGCCGAAGTAAAAGGAAATCATCCCCCTTTCTATTATTTTTTAATATGTATAATATATGACAATTCTGTCTCTTGGCTTTTTATGTTAGGATCGCCGCCGGACTCTTCCAAAAGACCGCCAAAGGATTACCAACGATATGCTGACCATCTATGCCCGTAAGGGAGGCTCCCTAACCTCTTGCATCATCGAACCAAACACACCGTTTCCAGAGAACCCTGTCTGGGTTGATGTTTACGCCCCCACACAGGAAGAAGAGTCCCGTTTGCAGGAACAATTAAAAATCGACATCCCAACCGGAGAGGAAATTTGGAAAAACGATGTTCTCAGTCGCCTGCACAGTGAGGATGGGGTTTCTTATATGTATGCTTCAATTATCACGAAGATGGATACACCCTATCCCAAAACCAGTCCCATTACTTTTATTCTTGCCCCCAATTTCTTGGTGACCATTCGCAACATTACTCCAACCTCGTTCAAGAATTTTTCCGCCCGCATCCTCCGTTCCCCCCAAGCTTTCTTAAGTGGACCAGATGTCCTCGAGGGTCTTATGGAGGATGTGATTACCCGCGTTGCTCACAATTCCGAGGTCGTTGTTCAAGAGCTCGACTCTCTCTCCCATAAAATTTTTGGGTTGGACACCTCTTCCGAATTTCAAAAAAATCCGTCTTTGGTCATGAAAGATACCTTGCGCAGCCTTGGGGCGTGCGCTGATCTTAACTCGCAGATTAATGAAAGCTTGCATAGCATTAGTCGGCTACTTTCCTTCTTTCGTGAAACAAGCGGGATCGATCAAACTCTCAAAGCCAAGATCAATATCCTAATCACCGACAGCAAGGCCTTAACCGAGCAGAGTGCCTTTCTCTCTGATAAAGTGACGTTTCAACTCGACGCTACGCTGGGTATGATTAACGTTGAACAAAATATGATTATCAAGATTTTTTCAGTCGTTGCAGTCTTCTTTCTACCTCCAACGTTAGTTTCCAGTATCTACGGCATGAACTTCCACCATATGCCTGAACTAGAGTGGGAAATTGGCTATCCTGTTGCCATCTTCCTCATGCTACTATGTGCTGTCGGCCCTTTCATTTTCTTCCGCAAACGCGGATGGTTGTAGAGAAAACCACAGATCAGTTCCCGATAAGAAAGTCAGAAATTTTTCCCGTCTCAATATCTACCTTTTTAATCTGGTGATGGTTGGTATCGGCCACATAAAGGGTTCGGTCTTTTAGAAGAACCGACCCGGGCTCACTCAATTTCTCGCCCTCTAGCTTCAAAGTTGATAGATCTTTATTTGCCTCGTCATAGACGCGCAGCGCATTGTTATAGGTGTCTGCCACATAAACAACTCCATCCGCCGCCCATAGTCCTTGCGGGTGTTGCAACTGTGCCTCAGGATATTTGCCGTCCTTGTGTCCGAAATCAAACAGACCCGTTCCGATCAGTGTTTCTATTTTCCCATTCCGCAGAACACGCAAGGCTGAGCTTTCGGCATCGACAAAGTAAATCACACCTGCACTAGTAATAGAAAGTCCGCTTGGTTGAGCCAACTCAGACTCCCTTGCTTCCCCGTCCGCAATATCCTCACGCCCATTCCCTGCCAAAAGAGTAAGCTTTTTTGTTGCGTCATCATAAAGACCCAATTGGTGAGTTCCAGCCAAGGCAACAACAAACTGTGTTTTCCGTTGGTCAGGAATAAAAGCAACATCCCACGGAGAAGCCAAATCTATCCCCGAGCTGAACCTCTCCAATATATTGTGTGTAAACCCCCGCTTGCCTGTCCCTACCAAAGTCGTCACTTGTCCTGTTTCAAGGTTAATTTCGCGCAAGGCGTGGTTTCCTGTATCGGCCACAATGATTCTCCTCCCGAAAGCTTCCATACCACGAGGATTATTAAATTCTGCTGTTTTAATATCACCGTCCTTGAACCCCCGCACGCCAGAACCAAGAATCGTTTTTATCCTCCCATCCGGCGCAACCAACAACAACCGATTGTGACCAGAATCAGCAATCAAGAAGTCATCGCCCATCGGTTTGATGCGCGAGGGAAACGACAGAATAGCTTGATTGGTATCCACGGCCACCAAAGACTCCAGAGAGTCTTTCGCCGTCACTAGACCAAGATTTTTCTGCACATCTTTTTCGATCTCATCCCGATGCCCTTCACCAGAATAGCGAGCCAATTCCTTGCCATCGGGACCCAAAAGCACCAACGTAGGCCACGCCCTCACCCCAAATGACTTCCAAATCGCAAAATCAGAATCGTTAACAACCGGATGTTTAAGACCAAATCTCTGGGCCGCCGCCAAAATGCGTTCACTTCCCTGCTCGCCCTGAAACTTCGCCGAATGCACACCGACAATGAGCAAAGAATTTCCAAATTTATGTTCAAGATATTCCAGATCAGGAATGACTTGCATACAGTTGATGCAACCATAGGTCCAAAAATCAATCAGAACCATTCGCCCTTTCATATCCTCTGCCGTTATAGGGCGAGTCACGTTCAACCACCCCCCGAATCCACCACTCGCAAGGCGGTCAAAACTGCTCGCCGCAAACGCCGCCGTCACAAATGAAAACATAAAACCTACCGCTGCAAGAAGCAGCCCTCCGCGAAAACCATTTCTCATCCTAAACCTCTTCGGAATCTTATCTAACTCACTTTGTTCGCAAAGAAAGCAAAAAGTACGACACTTTACATATGGATCGTTATTTGCTATATTTTTCTTCCCCAAACAAAACAAGAGAGACGGAAAGACTTCATATGCCGCCCCCACCCTCGCCCACCAACGAACTGCTCCAGTTTTCTCTGGTTGCCTCCCCCTTCCAGCCTATTTTAGAAAAAACGCCGCTTGAAACCTTTATTGAAGGATTAAGCGTGAGAAGAGAAGCTTCTCCTGAAGACCTACGAGCCGCTTTTGATGCGTGTTTGAGTCAATTGGACAAAGGAAGCTATTACGGCTATCTGGCTTGTCTAATTTTGCAATACGCAACAACATCCTTTACGGAGACTTACGCCTTATCCGATAATCAGATTAGGCAACTGAAAGAATATTTCACAAGAAATTTAACCTATCAATCAACGCGAGCAGGAGAAATGTTATTTGGCGAACTCACACGCAGCACCGCCGCGTATTTTTTGCTTCTTATCAATAGTATTGTACGAGATCTAGACACTAAACAAAACTCTGCGGATCAACGTCTACCTGCACACGAACTGCAGATGGAATTTTGAACGCCCCGAGCCATTCCCCCATCAGTTTCTGAAGATTGATATTTTTCTCGGCCTGAACCAACAGTCTTTGTCGGTATTTCCCGCGAATACGATACATTTGCGCAGGAGCTGGCCCCAAAATCCTAACGCCTTCTACCATTGGCGCACCACGACCAATTTGTCCTGCTAGTTCCGCTGTTTGCCGCTCATTGGCTCCTGAAACAATCACGGCAGCAAGGCGTGAAAAAGGAGGCATATTTGCCCGCTGCCGCTCGGCACTCTCGGCACGCAGAAACTGATCGCGATCATCTTCAGCCAGCATTTGCATCACACGCTGTTCGGGATTATATGTTTGAAGATACACCGAACCTTTGAGGGCTTCGCGTCCGGCACGTCCTGCTACTTGATGAAGCAACTGGAAAGACCGCTCGGTTGCCCGCAAATCTCCACCACTAAGGCCCAAATCCGCATCCACAATTCCAACGCAGGTCAGGCTCGGAAAATGGTGTCCTTTAGCAATAATCTGAGTCCCGATAATAATATCAACCTCGCCACTTTGAATAGATTCAAGAGCTTTGGTCAGTTTCTCGTGGGTATCAGTCACATCGCTGGCTAAGATTAAAACCCGCGCATTCGGAAAGCCCTCCTTAACCTCCTCCGCAATTCGTTCAACGCCGGGGCCACAGGCAACCAGACTTGCCGTATCCTGACAAGACGGGCATTTTTCGGGAATTCTGGTTTCAAACCCGCAGTGGTGACATTGCAGTTTTCCAGTCCTTTTATGTTCGACCAGCCACGCACTGCAACGCGGACATTCCATCCGGTGGCCACAACTGCGACATAGGGTCAGTGGCGCAAACCCGCGCCGATTGAGAAATAATAAACTTTGCTGTCCTTTTTTCAAATTTCTAGAAAGAGCTTCCTTCAAGATAGGAGAAATGAAGTGTTGCCGCTCAGGTTTATCCACGCGCAAGTCAACCACCCTAACGTCCGGTTTATCAGCCCCACCAAAGCGATCAGGTAGTTGCAAATAGGTATAACGGTCATCCCAAACATTTTGCATGGTCTCAAGTGACGGCGTTGCCGAGGAGAGAATAACCGGAATTTTTGATTGGAATCCACGCATGACCGCCATATCTCTAGCATTATAAAACACCCCCTCTTCTTGTTTGAACGCGGGATCGTGTTCCTCATCCACCACAATCAAACCAAGCGCAGGATAAGGAAGGAACAGTGCCGAACGGGCCCCTACCACAACTCTGGTTTGTCCTGTTACCACCCCACGCCACGTTACCCTCCGCTGAGCAGGAGTTAAAGAGGAATGCCACAGGGCAGGCGTTGTTCCAAACCTCTGCTTGAACCGTGAGATAAATGAATTGGAAAGAGCAATCTCAGGCAACAAGACCAAAGATTGTTTCCCAGAGTGAATAGCTGCCGCAATGGCTTCAAAATAAACTTCTGTTTTCCCCGCCCCTGTTACGCCATCCAACAAAAACGTCTCAAATTTTTTCTGCTTTAGACAATTCGTCAAAGCCAAAGCCGCCGATTGTTGTTCAGGAGAAAGTCTCAGTTTTTGAAAATCAGGATCAGGAGACGCACACGGAACTTTGGCAAACAGGTCAACCGCCACAATCACTTGGTTCTTGAGCAACGTCTTGACGGAAGAAGAACTGATGCCCGCTTCGCGTGACAGTTCAGATAATCGGCGCGGCAAGCCATCGGACAAGATTTTCTTAACCCCAACAAGATGAGGGTTGCGCGATAAGAAAGTCGATGAAGAGGAAAGGGAGTCTTCCGCCAATACGTATCCTGTTAGCGGTTTAGGGGCCTCTAATCCTTGCGGAGCAGAAACAGCCATTTTGAGAACACTCCCACGAGGAGCTATATTATATTTGGCAACCCAATCGATAAACCCTCTCATCTCCCCTGACATGGACGGAAGATCGTATTTTTCCAGCAGAACTTTGAGTTTAGCAGAAGGTAAGTCTGTTTGATCCTTCACCGCCCAAACCACCCCTAGCACAGCGCGGGAACCAAGAGGAGCCAACACATAGTCGCCTGCCTCAAGCTCCATACCTTCAGGAGCTAAATAGTCATAACACTTATTAACTGGGGCGATGGTTAATACCTGAACAATACGCATCTTGCTTTTCCGGATTCTAGTTGCCATGATGCCAATCTTAGACAGCTTTAGCAATAACAGGACGTGAAGCCATGAAATTCTTTGTTGATACAGCCGATATTGAAGAAATTCGTAATCTGGCTGCTACCGGATTACTAGATGGGGTCACCACCAACCCCTCCTTAGTCATGAAATCTGGAAAAGCCTTTCTTCCTCTGATTCAAGAGATTTGCACCATCGTAAAAGGTCCGGTCAGTGCCGAAGTAACAGCCACAGACTTTGACACCATGCTGAAAGAAGCCAATGTCTTGCGCTCTCTCGCGGATAATGTCGCAGTCAAAGTTCCTCTGACCCCTGCTGGGCTCAAAGTCTGTAAAATTTTGTCCGATGAGGGAACCTTGGTCAATGTAACTCTTTGCTTTTCCGCCGCGCAGGCGATCCTTGCCGCAAAAGCAGGGGCGGCCTTCATCTCTCCATTCGTTGGCCGTCTGGATGATGTAGGATATGAGGGACTAGACCTGATTCACGACATTGTTGGGATTTACGGCAACTATCCAGACTTTCAAACAGAAGTTCTCGTTGCCTCGATTCGTCACCCAATGCATATTGTCGAAAGTGCAAAGATCGGAGCTCATGTGGTCACTTGCCCACCTGCCGTCATTCGTCAGCTCTACAATCATCCGCTAACCGATAAGGGCCTTGCCGCCTTCCTTGACGATTGGAAAAAAACCGGCCAAACGATTCTTTAGGCAGCAAGAAACTGACGATTTTCAGGTGTCAGGATAGACGCGAGTCCATCTTCGTTTTCTGCGCCTCTCAATTGATCAAGAATCACCGGATCACGAAATAGGCGCGTGACTCGGGATAGACGCCGAAGATGCAAAGGTCCATCAATCTGGGGAGAAATAACAGTACAGATCAAATCAACCGGTTGATTATCAAGAGCTTGAAAATCAACGCTGTTATCCAGCCGTGCCAGAAGAATAAAAGGTGACGGCAGAGAGGCTACCTTCAAATGAGGTATTGCCACCCCGTTGCCAATACCCGAACTCTCAGCCTTCTCAGCCAACAAGAGTTGATCGGCCAGCCACGTCATATCAAGCGGAGCCATACGACCAATTTTCCATGCAATGTTTTGCAAAATTTGCGTGGGGCTTGATGCCTTAAGTCCACACAGAAAAGCATTAAAAACGATAGGTTCGTTTAATATCATGATTGAGTCTCTCTCCCAGATTCATCTCATTTGGCACGTCTCTAAACCCAAATAAGATTCGAGAAAAGAGGAAAAAGAGTTTTATTCCTCTGAAATGAAAAAAGCTTTAAGAGAGCAAATATTTTTTGCTAAAGGTATGTTTTTTCTCAAGGGAAACTTGGTGAATTCCACTTCTCCCTTATTTTGCCATTATAGCTATCGGCTAGAAATTAGAACCTCACGTTTGCCAACGCGGTTTGCAGGAGAAACAACCCCTTCTTTCTCCATACGCTCAATAATTCCGGCCGCCTTGTTATAGCCGATTTGCAAATGACGCTGAATAAAGCTGGTCGAAGCTTTGCCTTCACGAGCAACAATCGCCACAGCTTCATCGTAAAGTTCATCGCTTTTTCCGCCGCTCCCGCCATAGTCTTCACTACCCTCTTCTCCATCGGAGAAAAGATCACCTTCCGTGATTTCTTCGAGATAGGCAGGTTCTCCCTGAGATTTCAGAAATGTCACCACCCCCTCTACTTCACCATCCGAGACAAAAGGACCATGCACACGAGTAATGCGCCCACCAGCCGCCATATAGAGCATATCGCCCATACCCAGCAATGTCTCGGCCCCACCTTCACCAAGAATAGTCCGGCTATCAATTTTTGAGGTCACTTGGAAAGAAATACGCGTAGGAAAGTTAGCTTTAATCACGCCTGTGA
>CAYZAR010000065.1:3267-8124 GCA_964476455.1 uncultured Micavibrio sp. | reverse complement strand
CATATGCTCGCGCTCCAGTTTTCGTCTGAGAGCAAAATCGCGTGCGCGGAGGCGTTTGAGCTCAACATCATTTCCTTGAATATGGGCGGTATCCTTGAGCGTCAGAGGCGTAACATGAATTTCGAGCGTGGCGCGGTGCCCTCCTTTGGGAAGTTTTGTGAGCTGTTGCAGGGTAATATTCACGTCGTGTTGTTCAGAAAAGTAACGGGAGGCTTTTTCAAGAGCAGAAGAGAGGGCTTTTTCTGCGCTTTCATCTGAATAGCCTTCAATAAGAACGCGGTGAGTGCCCTTGTTTGCATAGCCTTCTTTGCCGCTACTATCTTCTTGTGCTATCTGGTGTCTAAAAGTGCGAAGCTCCTCAAGCAGGTCACACAAAGGAGTTGCACAGCCTTCTATGAAGCTCTTCAATCCCCCTAGAAGCTCCTTGGGGGGGATTTGAGGATTATTCGCACACTCTTCAGCTTCACGAACAACCTTGATAAGAAGATCAATATCCTCATCTTGTGTTAACGCAACCGAAGGCGATTCCAGCTCTTTCGAAAGTCTTTTAAGGGGTTTCATTCTAAGATACCTCCTGTTCTAAGGCGTTTTGTTTTTATCCTATTCCTAACAATTTTGGGGATCAACCTTTCTCGGCCCATTCTTCGGGAGTTAGGGTTCTCAGACGGCACGCATGGACATTTCGCCCGATAAACCCATCTTCCAAGAGGCTAAAAACGAGTTTGTGACGTTCTACCCGATTTAGCTTGGCAAAACGGGGGGAGACAACGCAAACGGCTAGGTGACTTTCGCCACCTTCTCCCTTGTATCCGGCGTGGCCTTTGTGAAGCTCGCTTTCATCCAGCACTTCAAGAAAACTAGGGGAAAGGCCATTTTGGAGCCGTTCTAACACGGTTTGGCGGTTGTTTGGCGAGAAAGAAGGCATAAAAATCCTCTTTTTTTGGTTTCTGACTGGAAAAATTATCCTTTTTTACCGTATCATGAAAAGAGAATGCCAAAGATTTTTTTGAAACCCAATTCTCCTGAGTTTGCGGATGGGCGGTCCTCGTCCAGCCAGACGCACCGTCGCCGCTGTGATATGCCAGGTTGTCCGGGCCACGGAGAGCATCGCGCCCCTAAGGACCGTTCTTTGGCCGATTATTTCTGGTTTTGTGCCGACCATGTCCAAGAATACAACAAGGCGTGGAATTTCTTTTCTGGTATGTCCACGGCAGATATTGAGGATTATATCAATTCAGCAGCAGTCTGGGATCGGCCCACACAGCGGTTTGATAGTATGGCAAATGCCGAAGCGATTCGGCAAAAGGCTTGGCAAACTTACCACTTTACCGAGGAAACTCCGCCCAAGTCACGGTTTTCTAACTCTTCTCCGGTAAAGCAGACGGCGGAGTTCGAGGCTTTGGGAATTATGGGCCTTGAATCTCCTGTTACCCTGCCTGAAATCAAGGCGCGTTACAAAACTTTGGTCAAAAAATACCACCCAGATCATAACCGCGAAGATCCGACAGCCGAGGAGCTTCTGAAAAAAATCAACATGGCCTATACTATCCTCAAAGTGGCCTACCAGAAATTTGAAGAGCTGCCAGAGCGAGCTTAACCAAGCGAGCTTAAAACTTTACCTATTGTAGGAGAGAAATTGTGTCCGATCCCCAACGTGAGCCGATGGCTCTGGCTTTTGATGTTACAACCTTAACGCCGAATTCGCCGCGGCATACGTCTATTCCAGACCGTATGTTCCGCGTCAAAGAAATATTTGGTCTTGATACGGACTGGGAAGTCCCGGGGTTCAGTCATGATATGCCGAACGTTCCTCTGCGGGATGACAGTTACCATTTCGATCACGATACGACATTGGCCATTCTTGCCGGTTTTGCCTTCAATCGGCGGGTCATGATTCAAGGATACCACGGAACTGGGAAGTCCTCCCATATTGAACAAGTTGCCTCGCGGCTCAATTGGCCCTGTGTTCGGATTAACCTTGATAGTCACGTCAGCCGAATTGATTTACTTGGCAAAGATATGATTGTTCTCAAAGAAGGCAAGCAAGTAACAGAGTGGAAAGAGGGCTTGTTGCCATGGGCTCTTCAGAATCCGGTCGCTTTGGTGTTTGATGAATATGATGCGGGGCGTCCCGATGTTATGTTTGTAATCCAGAGAATTCTGGAATCAGATGGGCGTCTTACTCTTCTTGACCAAAATCAGGTTATTCGTCCTCATCCAGCCTTTCGCCTTTTTGCTACGGCGAACACGATTGGTCTGGGGGATACCACGGGGCTTTATCATGGAACCCACCAACTCAATCAGGGTCAATTGGACCGCTGGAACATTGTCACGATTTTGAATTATTTATCTCATGAAGATGAAGTCAAGATTGTTATGGCCAAGCTTCCAGAAAGTGACATAAAGGGCCAGGTGAGCGAAGCTGATGTCAATGCAATGGTACGTTTGGCGGCGATGACCCGCGAAGGATTCAAAAATGGGGATCTTTCAACGCTCATGTCACCGCGTACGGTTATTAGCTGGGCTGAAAACACCGAAATATTTCATGATCGGGAGATGGCCTTTCGCCTAAGTTTCATGAACAAATGTGATGAGCTTGAGCGGCCAATTTTGGCTGAGTATTATCAACGATGCTTTGGAGTTGAAATTCTTTAGGGCCGTGACCGATCAAAACGAAATTGAACTCTTCAAGGATGCTACGACAGCAACGCTGCGAGCTTTGGCGCGCCAGCGGGATGTTGATGTCCATTATTCCGCTGCGGAGAGTGCGGATCGGAAGTTATCTTTGACTCAAACGGGCCGCGCACGGTTGCCTTTTCCCGGGACAAAACTTTCTCTCAAAGATAAGGCGTTACTGCGAGGGGCGGCTGACGGCGAAGGGCTTCGCCTGCGTCTGCATAATACGGATTTTCACCGAAAGAACCTTCCAAAAGAAGAGGGGGCGCGAGCTGTTTATGACGCTCTTGAGCAAGCGCGTATGGAGGCAATTGGAGCTGCTGAAATGCGAGGTGTCGGGCTCAATCTTCAGGAAGTTTTGAGCGAGAAGAGCACAAGGTTGGGGTATCACAATCTTAAAGATCGTCCTAACGAGACTTTGGCGGACGCGCTTCATATTTTGGCCAGAGAGGGTTTAACGGGGGAGAGTCTTTCAGAAGGAAGCCGCAAACTCGCAGATCTTTGGCGCCCCGTTATTGAAGAAAAACTAGGTAAAGATTGGGTGAGAGAACTCAGCGGACGGGTTGCCGATCAGATGGCTTTTTCTCTCGTGAGCAAAAAATTTTTAGGACGGCTTGGCCTGTCAGGCGATGATGGTGGGGCGGAGGGAGAGTCCCTTCAGCAACCGGACAAAGAAACGGAAAACAAAGAAGAAAAATCCGATCAGGAAGAGAAAGAAAACACCGCGCAAAGCGAAGATCACGCAAAAGGACAGACAGAAGATCAAGGGGAAGAGGAAGGTGGTTCCGAGGAAGAATCCGGAGAAGGGGATACTCAACAAGAATCAGAGACGCAGAATCCAGCACAAAGGAAACCCTCTCATTCATTACCCCCTGACCCGCGCTGCGGAGTGGGAACAAGTTACAATATTTTCACAACTGAATTTGACGAAGTGGTGAAGGCCGAAGATTTGGCCGATTTTGAAGAGTTATACCGACTTCGTGAATTGCTGGATAAACAAATGGTTCACCTGCAACCGGTGGTTGCCAAGCTGGCCAACCGCCTGCAACGAAAACTTTTGGCGCGTCAAACACGTTCGTGGAAATTTGATCTGGAAGAAGGGTATCTGGATAGTGGAAGATTGGCCCGCGTGATTGCTAACCCAACTGTTCCGCTGAGCTTCAAACAAGAAAGAGAAACCGAATTCAAAGACACGGTTGTTTGCCTGTTGTTGGACAATTCGGGTTCTATGCGCGGAAGGCCCATCAGTATCGCGGCAATGTGTGCGGATGTTTTGGCGCGGACATTGGAACGCTGCGGAATAAAGGTTGAAATTCTTGGCTTTACGACCAGAGCGTGGAAGGGCGGAAAGTCTCGGGATTTGTGGATTGCTTCGGGCCGTCCTCCTTGTCCCGGGCGATTGAATGAGGTTCGGCATATCATTTATAAGGCTGCGGATGTGCCATATCGCCGAATGCGCAAAAACCTAGGGCTCATGCTCAAAGAAGGATTGCTCAAAGAGAATATAGATGGCGAGGCTTTGGCGTGGGCTTACAACCGCCTCGCGGTCCGTTCTGAAGATCGAAAAATTTTGATGGTGATTTCTGACGGGGCTCCTGTGGATGATTCTACTTTGTCAGTTAACCCAACTAATGTCTTGGAGAATGATTTGCGCCATGTGATTAACTGGATTGAATTGATTGATAAGGTGGATCTGACGGCAATTGGTATTGGCCATGATGTCACGCGTTACTATCGTCATGCTATGATGGTTTCGGATGTGAATGAGCTTGGCGAGGCCCTTATCAACGACTTATCCGGTTTATTTGAGAATAAAAAATAGACATAACTGTACTTTTGTGGGAGAGGCTTGAAAAACCTTCCTTTGCCAGCTAAGACCGTAGTTCATCTGAATAACTTAGGTCTTGAGAATGAGCGAGCAGAAAATTTATAAACCCCGTCCGGTCACAGGTTTTCCTGAATGGCTTCCTGAAGAGCGTAGAATCGAACAGCAATGGTTTGACCATATTCGGAAAGTCTTTGAATCCTACGGGTTTTGCTCTATCGAGACTCCTTCGGTTGAAGAGCTGGATGTTCTGCGGGCCAAAGGCGAGGTGGATAAGGAAATCTATGTTATCGAACGTCTGCATAAAGATGAACAGGAAAAAAGCGAAACGCGGCTTGCTTTGCACTTTGACCAGA
>CAYZAR010000065.1:0-3257 GCA_964476455.1 uncultured Micavibrio sp. | reverse complement strand
CTGTGCCGCTTGCCCGTTATGTAGCTCAGCATTTCAACGAGCTGGTTTTTCCTTTCAAGCGGTATCAGATGCAGCGGGTTTGGCGCGGGGAACGTCCTCAGGCAGGCCGTTTCCGAGAATTCTACCAGTGTGATATTGATGTGATTGGGGTTGACGGTCTTTCTCTTCATTTTGATGCCGAGCTTCCTGCGATTATGTGCGAGATTTTGCAAGGCCTCAATGTCGGTCCTTTTCAGATGAAGGTCAGTAACCGAAAAATATTGATGGGGCTGTGTGCAGGTTTGGGAATTGCCGATCCTTTGCCAATTACGCGGGCCGTGGATAAGGTCGAAAAAATCGGGACAGATGCAACGCGGAAGCTCCTCTCAGAGGCAGGTCTCACTGAAGACCAGTCAGACTGCATCATGGCCTTTGCCTCGATTAAAACGACAGACAGTTCCTTTGTTCCTAAAGTTCAGGGGCTAAAAGTTGAAAACGAAACTCTCTCCGAAGGGCTTGAGGAGCTTTCTTTTGTCATGGACAATCTCGCTCACTTACCCAAGGGGCAGGTTGTGGCAGACCTTTCGATTGTTCGTGGGCTTGATTACTATACAGGCATTGTTTACGAAACTGTTTTGCTGGAAAACCCTTCGTTCGGGTCTGTTTGTTCGGGGGGGAGGTTCGATGATTTGGCGGGAAGCTATATCAACAAACATTTACCCGGGGTTGGAATCTCGATTGGTTTTTCTAGACTGTTTGACTATATGCGCTTGTCGGGAAAGCTCAACGCAACACGCAAATGCCCAACGGACATTCTGGTGGCGTTACCGTCAGAGGAGCGCAGAGAAACTGCTCTGCAAACAGCAGTCCTCCTGCGGGGGAGGGGGTATAACGTTGAATTGTATCACGCTCCCCAAAAACTTCAAAAGCAACTGGCCTACGCTGAGAAAAAAGGAATTCCCTATGTCTGGTTTCCTCCTTTTGAAGAGGGAGGGGTTCACGAGGTTAAGGACATGAAAACGGGAGAACAAAAACAAGCTAATCCGCAAAACTGGAAGCAATAGGAATGAAAAAACATGATTAGATTTTTGTATGGAGTAACCATTTTCTTTCTTCTTTTTTCTGCGAATGCTCGTGCGGAATCCTACACCTATGCCCCCGAAAACTGTGATTTCACAATCACTTTTCCCGAAAAGCCTTATGTTGAAAAAAAATGTTCGGGGGAGAAGGATTGCGCTGAAGTCGTAACCTTTACCAAGGTTTTGGACATTGGATCTTCGGTCAATTTTCGGGTGACGTGCATTTCCCTAGCCGAAAAAGAGCTTGCCAAATACACACCTGAAGTTATGAAAGCGACATTGAGCGAGATGCTCAAACAAACGAACTTGGAGCCCTATAATATAGATGCCGAAGAAAAAGATGGTTACAAGCGTGCAGGGTCGGTCAGCATTGGCGCGCGCAATGATCAAGAAATTCTCCATGCAGGTCAGTTGTGGGTTGGCAAAAAATCGCTCTTCACGATGGAAGGCGAAATGTTGGGGGCTTCTAGCGACAAACTAAACCAGCTCTTTGCCGACATATTGAAAACAGTTCAGGCAAAATCACGTGCGGCTGTGAAGAAGGAGTCCAAAAATTCCCAAACCCCTTCTAAGGATTCGCTCCCCGTAGCCGCTCAACCATAGAAAAGAAGCCATTACGGCGATTGGGACTCAAATTCTGCGAGAGGCCGAGCTTGTCAAAAATGTCATGAACGGGAATTTGTGCCAGATTCGCAATGGGTTGGTTATTATAGAGGGCAAATAGGATTGCAACGAGTCCTTTTACAATATGGGAATCGCTATCTGCCTGAAAACTCAGAACGTCATCGCGAATCTCTGGAACAAGCCAGACCTTTGACGTGCATCCACGGATCAAATTTTCCTCATTTTTGAGGGAGGATGGCATGGGAGGTAAAGTTTTGCCCAAATCAATGAGGTACTGATAACGATTTTCCCAGTCGTCCATCAGAGAGAAATATTCCAGAATTTCATCAATCGTTCGCATCGCAGCACCAGATTATTTGGCGGATTTCCTGCCCTGTAACAGCAGCCCTTGACACAGGTCATATATTATTTTCAAAAGAAGCGCAAAGTTTCACCTCTCTCTTTGGACCATATCTTAAAGAATAATGAATAAGATCGTAAAAAGAAGGGCTTGCGTATATCTTCGCCTCTTGGCAAAGTGTCACTGTGTAATTCAATATCAATCGTGAGGATCACGAGTCCATGTCCAAATCTTCAGGTAGTACAGATTCAAAAAACACCCTGTACTGTTCATTTTGCGGTAAAAGTCAGCACGAAGTTCGGAAGCTCATTGCCGGACCAAATGTTTTCATTTGTAACGAGTGCGTTGAGCTCTGCATGGACATCATCCGTGAGGAGGACAAGAGCCAGATTGTCCGCACCGGAGAAGGGGTTCCTACACCAAGCGAAATCAAGACGGTTCTTGATGATTATGTGATTGGGCAGGATCGTGCCAAGCGCGTTCTTTCTGTGGCTGTTCACAACCACTACAAACGCCTTGAGGTTGGTCAAAAAGGCGCGGATGTTGAGATCAACAAATCCAATATTCTTCTTGTTGGCCCAACGGGGTCGGGTAAGACGCTGCTCGCACAAACCTTGGCTCGGATTTTGGATGTTCCCTTTACCATGGCGGATGCTACGACCTTGACCGAAGCTGGTTATGTTGGCGAGGATGTTGAAAATATTGTCCTCAAATTGCTGCAAAACTGCGACTACAACGTGGAGCGTGCGCAGCGCGGGATTGTTTACATTGATGAAATTGATAAAATCAGCCGCAAATCTGACAACCCTTCGATTACCCGCGATGTATCGGGCGAGGGGGTCCAACAGGCTTTGCTTAAGTTGATGGAAGGCACGATTGCCAGTGTTCCTCCTCAGGGAGGGCGTAAACACCCACAACAAGAGTTCTTGCAAGTTGATACCACCAATATCCTCTTTATTTGTGGTGGGGCCTTTGCTGGAATTGAAAAGATCATTGCGCAACGTTCTAAAGGGAGTACGTCTATTGGGTTTGGAGCCGATGTGGCTTCTCCTGAAGAAAAACGGGCTGGTGAGCTTTTGCGGATTCTTGAAACCGAAGATTTATTGAAATTCGGCCTTATCCCTGAATTTATTGGTCGTTTGCCTGTTGTGGCAACATTGGATGACCTTGATGAGGCTGCTCTGATTACGATCTTGACCGAGCCGAAAAATGCTCTGTGCAAGCAGTATCAGAGG
>CAYZAR010000064.1:0-8159 GCA_964476455.1 uncultured Micavibrio sp. | reverse complement strand
CCCAAAAAAAGGCCGGAGAGTATCCGGCCTTGAGAGGTTGTCAGTTATCAATTCAGGAGAATCTCTGGAGCTTTTCGAGCCGATGGCGGAGAACCATCTCCAACTTGCGGATATCATCATCGCCAGCTTGCGGCCACAAAGCATGAATCGTATTGCGGTAAGCGTTCATCCGGTTGGCCATGAGCTGATCGAAAAGGGCCATTTTCCGGCCGGTCTCCAGCATCGCGAACGCCCCAACCACATCAAAAGAAGGGGCAGAGTGGGATCTACTCGACGGGACATGGGTCATGGACAACGTGGTCATGGGCAAAATCCTTAACAAGAGATGAACGGCTAATGAAGTTAATATATCCTTAATTGTCAGCCTTGTCAAATATATTATGAAAATAAAAACAAGATAATTTGAACTCTCTATTAAAATCAGTATGTTAGGTCTCAAGAAAAGGATAGCCCGTCATGACCGGAACGCATCGCCCCCAGTTGGACGACACTTTGAAGACCCGCCCCCAGCCTGTGGTGGTGCTGGTGAATCCCCAAATGGGGGAGAATATCGGAGCGGCAGCGCGGGCTATGCTCAATTGCGGCCTCTTTCATTTGCGTTTGGTTGCCCCCCGCGATGGGTGGCCAAGTGAGCGCGCCGAAGCAATGGCCGCTGGTGCGCTGGAATTGATGCCCTCTGTTGAGGTGTACGAAACTGTGCAAGAGGCAGTTGCTGATTGTCACACCGTCTTTGCAACAACCGCACGGGCGCGAGACCTTGTGAAGCCCGTCATGACCCCACGCAGCGCGGCTGATTTAATGCAGAAAAAGATTGGCGGGAAAGAGAAAGTAGCGATCCTCTTCGGTGCAGAGCGGTCAGGTTTGAGCAATGAGGATGTGGCGTTGGCTCATATCCTCGTGACCATTCCTCTCAACCCAGGATTTTCGTCTTTGAACTTGGCACAGTCGGTATTGCTAATGGCCTATGAATGGTCACAATTTTTGTTTGAAGCCCCTGAAGTGTCTTTGCCTTTGTGTGAAGGAAGACCCGCCACGCACGAGGAGTTTAGCATTTTTTTCAACCGCCTTGATGAGGAATTGCAGAAAAGAGGATTTTTTCGCGTGGTAGAAACCAAGGATTCCATTTCAAGAAACATCAGGGGGCTTTTTTCGCGTATTCAGCCCAGCGATAAGGACATCAAGCTGCTTCACGGCATAGTGTCTTCTTTGATTGGTCTTCGGAAAAAGGAGTCCGCTAGCGAGAGCGAGACTTGGCGCGAACAGGGACAGGCCGAGGTTGGCGAAAAGGCCCCAGAATCGTTTCAATGAGTTTGTCGATAAATCCTGCCATTTTCTCAGACTACCCGATAAATCTTGCTAAAATGTTAAAGCCGCAGGGGGTTCCTGCGGCTTTGCACAAAATATAGAGACGGTTAGCCGATTATCGGCTGTAGAATTCGATAACGAGGTTTGGTTCCATGTGGACAGGATAAGGAACATCCTCAAGTTTAGGAATGCGAACAAAAGTTGCTTTGCATCCGTTGTCTTCCATCGAAAAATACTCGGGAATATCACGTTCCGCAGATTGTTGTGCCAACATCACAGCGGCCAATTGACGAGATTTTTCACGAATTTCAATCACATCGCCAGCTTTGACTTGATAGGAAGGAATATTGACGCGTTTCCCGTTAACCTTGACGTGACCGTGGCTCACGAATTGGCGGGCTGCGAAAACGGTCATAGCAAATTTGGTCCGGTACACAACGGAATCAAGACGGCATTCCAGTTGACCGATCAGGTTTTGCGAGGCATCACCTTTCATGCGAATGGCTTCGAAATAATAGTGGCGGAATTGCTTTTCGCCAACGCTTCCGTAATAGCCTTTTAATTTTTGTTTGGCGCGGAGCTGCAAACCATAATCGGTTGGTTTGGTGCGGTTTGCTCCGTGCATCCCGGGGCCGGTTTGGCGGACGTTATAGGGGGATTTTGAGCGACCCCACAGGTTACATCCAAGGCGGCGGTCAATTTTATGTTTTACGCTTTCACGTTTTCCTGCCATTTGCAGAACTCCTTTTTTCTTGTTGTTGTCCCACTCTCCTTGACTGGATTGGCGGAGGGTTCAAGAACCCCTCGTCAACGCCCGAAAACTACGGGACTTCATGGGAATGGCCGGACTATATGTATTTCTGGCAAAATGTCAAATTCTTCCTTTAATTTTTCCGTATTTAATTGATTTTTGGCCCTAGAATGGTAGGCTTAACCCACTTCTGAAACAGTAACGAGGAATTTTTCAAATGTCTTGCAAAGATGCCATGATCCCGAGCGTTATTACTTTTTCCCCTGAACAAACAGTGGGAGAAGCCCTAGAGACTCTCCAGCAATACGAAGTCCGCACTGCGCCGATTGTGAATGCCAAAGGAATGTTGGTTGGAATGTTTGGTCTTCATACATTGATGCAAAGTCTGCTTCCGATTGCAGCCCAGATCGAAGGGGGGCTGGAGGGCCTTGACTTCGTTGTGGATGGAACCCCCGGGGCAGCCAAGCGCATTCGCAAACTTGCTCCGCGCAAAGTCGGTGATTTTATGGACGAAGATGTAGTGGTTCTTCATCCTGACTCCAGCATGATGGAAGCTATTCTCCTTCTGGCCAAAAACGAAAGCCCGATTGCAATTGTCGAGGAAGATAGCCAAAAATTCGTGGGGTTGGTATCGGAACAATCCTGCCTCGATCTGCTATACCGGACTCTGGCCGAGGTGACAAAGAACGAAGCGCAAAGATCACACGGTCGCGCCTCGGCCTAACTCTGGCCTATTTTGCGGAGAGAGAATCAATTAGGGTTTTCAGATCAGGGGAGAGCCAATCTGTTTGTCCGGCTTCTTTTCGGATCATTTTTCCTGCACGGTCGAGGATAATGGTTTCAGGCAGTTTGAAGGTTTGGAAGACATCCTCTGTCAGAATTTTATGTTCATCCCAAATAACCATCACGTTAGAGGGAAGCGGTGCAGGCTGTTTCTTGAGAAAACTCTTAATTTTTTCAGGGCTGCGATCCGTGGAAATCGCCAGAATAATGACTTGCTTCTGATTTTTCTCTGCCATCCTAAGAAGAGCTGGAAACTCGGCGACGCAAGGGGCACACCATGAAGCCCAGAAATGAAGAATAACCGGAGTTCCTTGGAAAGACGCAAGCGAAGCCGTTTTCCCGTCCAAGGTTTTGAAAGTAATATCAGGGGCAGCTTGGAACTCAGGGCGTGCGGGGTGTTGTTGCTCCGTGGAAGAAATTAGAACGGGGCGGTCTTGGTCCAACAGAAAGGTTAGAAGGCCCACACCCAAGACTGAGACAAGCAACAGAACAAGATTAAGGCGCATGACGAAGAAGCCTTCCATGTTTTTGGGAATGAATCCAGATCAGACCACCAATGAGAATTGTTTCAAAAAGGCTGAACAGCCCCAGACCCCAGAAAAGGCCATCTGTGAAACCGTAAGAGTGAAGGCCAACGCCCAGCAAGTTGACTCCAATCCAAGCAAGAGCAACGACCACATTGAGATAGGCAAGCCCTGCCAGCCAATAGAGGAGAGGAATTTGACCTGCAAGTTTTCCGTGAATCAGCCAGACCAGCCAGAGAACAATCAACAAGGCTCCGTTTTCCTTGGGGTCCCATCCCCAAAATCTTCCCCAAGACTGATCGGCCCAGATACCGCCAAGAATCGTTCCAACCGAGGTAAAAAGGAGAGCCAGAAGAGCTGTGTTGCCAAGAATTTTTATCAGGCGGTGAAGAGACTCTCCCGCAAGCCGATTTAGCACGGCCCCTATGAGAATAAAATGGGCCATTACGCCAGCAATAACGCACCACCCATAGCCAAAGGTAATACAAAGAACATGAGTGGCCAGCCAGAATTGAGTGTTAAGAACAGCCGTTAAAACTTGCATTGTATCACTCGGCCCGCTCAAGCTCTGGGCCATAAGGCCAAGAAATAAAGCCGCGATGCTAGCTGTGAGCAGTCCAGCCCCTTGCTGCGTTCTCCGTTCAATTATGGTTCCAAGCACAACACAGACAAGGCTCACAAAAATCAGAGACTCATACAGTGTGCTGACGGGGGGGCGCATGAGAATCAAAATACGCGCAGCAATTCCAAGAAGGTGGAGAGCCGCGCCAATGCCGAGAAACAGGAAGGTTCCTTTGTAGAAAATCCGTGAGCCGGAAAGAAAGAAACCAATGCAGAGCAGAAAGGTTCCGGCATACAGGAAAAGACTGGCTTCAAATGGCCGAAGGATGTTGTAGATTCCCTCAAGTGGAAACCTCCAGTCAGAGGCAGATGGTTCTTGCTCTTTGATGCTTTGCTGCAGCTCGCTTGTCGCTAATTTCCAGTCCTGCGCATTCGAATGTTGCCAAGCCAAAGCGATTTTTTGCCACTGGCCAAAAATTTTCGCAGTTTCTGGAGACCCATGGCCATTTTCGATGATGTCCCAAGGCGCGTGCCATTGGTCGTTGTCACTAGGCCAACGAGAAGGAACAACGCGCAAAATGGTGTTGCCTTTGGCGGCATCGGTTAACGTTTTTATCTGGAAGGCAAGCATGACGGAGGCAGATTCTTGATCTGTATAATGGGAGAGGTCCATCCCCTTTTTGTCCAAAACTTTCTTGGCAGAAAGTTGTAAGTCTTGCTCAATTTTTTTGATGTCGAGGTAGGAAATATTATCGGTTTCTGACTTGCCAAGTTTCTTGAGCAAGGGCGCAGAGAGCGAGACATTCAAGGGAAGAAGCAGAGAAAAACTCCGCATAATCTGGGTGTATTCATAGGCATCTTCATGCAGATCAAGAAAGAGTTTTTCCTGATGCGTCAGAAGAGCCGAGTCTTTCTCAAGCAAGAGTTTGGTTTGAGGATAGGTGGCTTTGAGGCCGGAGGCTAGCTCCGCAAGGCTATAGATAGGTTTTGGTTTCTCTGTAAGGCCAAATTGATGGCGGAGCGTAGGATCCTTGATCTTGAAAACCTCAAGCGTTGCCGCTTCAGCAGGTTCGAACAAAGACAAAGCTAACCACTGTATTGCACTCATGCTTTCCAAGTGGTCTTTGCCAAGATATTTTTTCAAAGTAGATCTGGCAAAACTATCAAGTGGTTTGAGACGCCCATCTTCAAGAATGGGGAGAAGAGAAAAATCTTTCATTTCAAGTTGAGAGCTAGGAAAATCCTTCTCGTGAACACTCTCTGCCAAAGCTGGTGTCGCACAGCAAAGAAAAAGAAAAAGGCTAAGAAAAACCAGCTTCATGGCAAGGACCGCTTGAGGCGCAAAGAAATATGAAAGAGCAGGCCAAGAGCAATCAACGCACTCGCAAGGTAGGGGAAAATTCGTCCGCGATTTTGCACGACGGCCAGAACGGTTGCGGGGGTCTTGCCACTCAAATCAAAAGAAGATTGGTAAAATGTATAGCCGCGATAGCGGAGGGGCTGGTTCATCGAAATAGTGGCTGGCCAACTTCCCGTCCCATCATGAACAATCACATCGGAAGAATAAGATTTGGCCATATCGGTTCCCGGGTGGAGTGTTTGTTCAAATTTTTTCAATTCAATCGAAAAGGGAAGTTCCTGCGTTTCTCGCTCAAGAGCAATTTGGAAAGAATGACCATTTTCTTCAAAAACAGGGGGTTGAAGAGCTTTATCGAATGTTAGGTAGGAGCCATTATGAGAAGCAGAACCAGAAAGGGTAAAGGAAACACCCGTCCGGTTTTTCTCATCTTGGGGGTCTGGTTTGATAGCGGTGAGTTTTGCCCTGCTGTCCGTCCAGACAAGGTCGCAATTCTCACAATAAGTTGAAATTGTGAGGGTAAGCTTTGTGCCTTGAATATTGAAACTTTGTCCGTTTGCAAGATCTTGTGTGGCGACAACCAAGAGAGGTCGTCCGTCTTTGCGAACAACCATCTGCTTTGCGTGGTAATCTTCAACCATGTTGCGGGATGTTCCTTGAGGAATTAGCAAATAGCCCTCACGGGAGGCAAGAGCGGTTAGAAGAGCCCCAAAAACCAGCAAGATCACGCCAAAATGGGACAGATTGGTTCCGGCCTTGGCCCAAGACCACTCGCTGCGCAGCAGAAACTTAGCCAGTAAGTTAACAAAGAAGATCGTCAAAAGGGTTGCTCCACCCGGAAAAGGCAAGATTCCTCCTATCAGAACGAAAAAAGACGAGAAATATTCCTGTTGGGCCGTAAAAGTTCCAATGGTTTTCTGGGCAATTGTGCCAAAGAGGATGAGAATCATCATCGCGGGCAAAGTCCAAAACAAAATATTCGGACGGGCAAGACGAAAGCCGAAAGGAACAATCTTTTTGAGCAAAGGGATCATGGTCTTGGTTTTATCTCAAAGGGAGTAGGTTTCAAAGAAAAAGAGTTGGGCAGGTTTGAGAGGAAATTGGGCGTGTATAACTTTGTAATCTTATGCGTGTCAGGTTCGAGAAAGTGCCGCCTCGTGCTAAATTTGACGGGTTTTTTATGATTCTGAAAACAAGTGAAGTTGGAGGAGCCCGTTTAGTCGTTGAAGGCGTTTATACGCAAATGTCTTATCTCTCTATGCTTTCTGGCGGGACCAATGGTTTCCGGCAGCGGGTTCTTGTGTGCGCAAACTTTACCGCCCTCTGTAGATCCCGGGCGCATAGGGGGAGAACCAAAATTTTTGCCGCGTGTATCGCCTGAAGGAGAAAAGGAAACTCTTTCGGCAGAAGAGAGGGGTTCGCTAGAAATAGAAGGAGCAAGTTCTCTGTTTTTGACCTTGCGAGGTGTTCAAGTTGAGGGTGGGAGTGAGGAATTGCGAGCCGTTTTGACAACGGTTTTTAACCCTCTTTTGAATCAGAAAATCTCCCTTCAGGATGTTTTGACGCAGCTCGCGGCGGTTAATCAGACCTATCTGCAAAATGGCTATTTGTTTTCAAAGGCAGTGCTGCCGGAACAAGAGATAACGTCTGGTGTTATTCAAGTCGAGATTGTCGAAGGACAAGTTTACGATGTCCGCGTAACAGGGGAGGTTGCCGCTGCTGCAGAGGGTCCGGTCTTGAGCGATGCCAAACGCCGGATTCTAGCACTGCGCCCATTTGATATTAAAAAATTTGAACGCTATATGCTGCTGCTCAATGATTTACCCGGGGTAAAATTCCGGAGTTTTCTGGTGCCAAGCATTTCTGCCAAAGATACTCCTGGTGCTTTTGATGTGGTACTGGAAGGACAAAGAATGTCTGCGCGTCCATCGCTCTCGGTTGACAATATGGGGTCCTTGTATGCAGGGCCGTGGCAGACTTCCGTTCGGCATCAAAGCCCTGCATTGATTGGAGAGTTCGATACAATCAACGCTGTTCTGCAAGGGTCTTTGCCAACGGACGAAGTAAAACACGCGAGTGCAGAATACTCCAATTCTCTTTTTGGTCTCTCTGGGGTGAGCACTCATGTTTCTTTTGGCCAAGGCGTAACAAAAGCGGGCAGCAACCTTGGCGTATTGGATGTGACCGGAATCGTACGGGATATCGGGGTAGGTCTGAAGTATCAATGGTTGCGCAGCCGGACAGAAAATTTACTGATCGGCCTTGGGTTTGGCGCAAAAGATTCTCGCAGCAAAATTCTTGGAAGCGAAACACAAGATGACCGCTTGCGTATAGCCAGAGCTTCCGCAACTTATGATGTCAGTGATCGTTTTGCTGGAGGAGGAGTGACTCTCTTCCACTTCGAGTATAGTCGCGGACTGAATGTGCTGGGGGCAACAGATAGGCAATCGGCAAATCCATCGCGGATTGATGGGCGCAGCAGTTTTGACAAGTTGAGTTTTTTTGCCTCGCGTCAGCAGAATTTAGGAACTCATTTTGGCCTGTTTCTTGGCCTCAAAGGCCAATATGCTTTTCAATCTTTGCTTTCTTCTGAAGAGTTTGGATTTGGCGGGAGCGAAATGGGGCGTGGCTACGATCCTTCTGAAGCAACAGCAGATAGTGGTCTTGCTGGAACTTTTGAATTGAGATATTTCCCCCGAGAAGTACTGAAGGGCTTTTCCGTGAGTTCATTCCTATTTATTGATGCGGGCAAGCTCTGGGCAAGGGGGCAGTCCGATCATTCGGTTCTTTCGTTAACTTCGGTGGGGGCAGGGCTTCGCTTGAATCATGAGGACGGGTGGTCATCAAGCGTTATGGCAGCTCTTCCATTGACATATTC
>CAYZAR010000063.1:6035-8186 GCA_964476455.1 uncultured Micavibrio sp. | reverse complement strand
CCAAGACGCAGGCGTTGATGAGTACGGCGGCGGCGGCTACCTTGGTCTTTCCTTTCTTTATTTTCTCGGCCACGGCTGGACAATTGGCGGATAGCTTCCCCAAGCATAAAATTATTCAGATGGTCAAGTTGGTTGAGCTTGGCATTGCTGCGCTTGGTATAACCGCCTTGGTGAGCGAGTCCATTCCACTCATGTATGTAACTATTTTTGCGCTAGGCACGCACTCGGCGTTTTTCAGCCCGTGTAAATATTCGATTCTTCCTGAACATTTGAAAAACAACGAATTGATTGGCGGCAACGCGCTGCTGAATACCGGAACATTTCTTGCGATTTTGCTTGGGACGATTTTTGGCATTTCTCTGATGAGCCTTTCCTTTGGAACCATTGCCATCAGCTCTTTAATCGCGGTTGTGGCTCTTGGCGGCTATGTTGCCAGTCTTTATATTCCGGCCGGAGCAGCGGCTCTTGAACCCACTCCTTTTAACCCCAATCCGGTTAGCGAAACGCGCTCTGTTCTCAAATACACATTCTCGCAACACCGCGATGTTGTTCTTTCTTTGCTTGGCAAGGGGTGGTTCTTTTGTGTGGGAAGTATGTTTTTGTCGCAGTTTCCCAACTACGTCAAAATTTCTCTGCAAGCTCAAGAAAGCATTCTTACCCTTTTTACCGTTCTGTTTTCGATTGGAATTGGTATAGGTGGATTGTTCAACAACAAACTCCTTCACGGAAAAGTAGCGGCCACTTATGTTCCTCTGGCTGCGTTGGGACTTACCGCTTTTTCACTGGATTTGTATATGGCGACTTCTCATGTGGTTCATAATGCGGACCAGACCTTGATGTCCTTGGGTCAGTTTGTATCTCACCTTGCCCATTGGCGGATTATTCTTGATGTCTGCCTTGTCTCTGTCTTTGGCGGCCTCTTTGTCGTTCCGCTGACGGCGATTTTGCAAGAGCGCACTCCGGCGGAAACACGGGCGCGGATTATGGCGGGAAGCGCGATTACCGACTCGTTGTTCATGGTTTTGTCTGCTGCTATTTGTGCGATTTTACTTTCGGCCTCATGGGATGTTCAGGAGATTTTTCTAGCCTTCGGTCTCGCCAATATCGCTGTCGCAATTTATATCTGCGGATTGTTGCCTGATTACCTGTTCAAAACTCTCTTGCAAGTGGGGTTCAAAATTTTTTATCGTGTAGAAGTCAAAGGACTCGAACACGTTGAAAAAGCAGGAAAACGAGCGGTTATTGTCGGCAATCATGGCTCTTTGCTTGACCCGCCGCTTCTGGCAGCCTTTTTGCCCGGGCGTCCGATGTTTGCCATCAATACCCAAGTGGCAATGTGGTGGTGGGTGAAGCCTTTTCTAAGACTCGTTGACGCTTTTCCTCTTGATCCGACGAACCCATATTCGATCAAATCGCTCATTCACGAAGTGGAGAAAGACCGCCAGATTGTTATTTTCCCCGAAGGGAGACTGAGTTCGACCGGAAGCTTGATGAAAATCTATGACGGCCCGGGGTTGATTGCTGATAAAGCGGAGGCCATGATTTTGCCTGTTCGTCTTGACGGGGTTCAGTACACCGGCTTTACGAGACTTCGCGGAAAAGTTCCTTTCAAAAGATTTCCTAAAATTACCATTACTTTTTTGGAACCGGTGAAGTTCAAGATTGATGAAAACTTGAAAGGAAAATCTCGCCGTGCCGCATCCAGTCAGCAGCTTTATGATGTCATGGAAAACATGATGGTGGAAACTTCTAATCGAAAACAAACCTTATGGGAGTCGTTGCTGAAAGCACGAGACTTGAGTGGCAGAGGATTTTCAGTTGTTGAAGACGTTGACTTTTCTCCGCTAACCTATGGCAAACTGATTTCGAAGGCGAAGGTTTTGGGGGCTTATCTTGCACGGAGCATTTCCTTTTCTGAGAATGTTGGCGTTATGTTGCCGAATTCGGCAGGAGCTGTTGTTTCGTTTTTTGCTCTGCAAGCGATAGGTGCGGTTCCCGCCATGCTCAATTTTACGGCAGGAACCCCCGCCGTGCTTGCAAGTTGTAAAAATGCGCAGGTTAAAACGCTGATAACCTCCCGCCGATTCATTGAGGCCGCGCATTTGGAGGAAATGGTTGAGGCATTATCCAATAATGTGTGTGTTATTTACC
>CAYZAR010000063.1:0-6025 GCA_964476455.1 uncultured Micavibrio sp. | reverse complement strand
ACCTTGACTTGATTGCGGTGTAAACCTTGATTGTCGTGCGATTTCACGGCTTGAACGCGCTAAGCCCACGCAGGACAAATTCGACGCCTAGAAACCGCAGCCCATAACACGTGGCAAAAAATATTGGGGTTTTGGATAAGATCAGAGGGGTTCTTTCTAAGAAACAAGAAAAAACAAGCCCTCAAAATCCGGCGGTTATTTTGTTCACGTCTGGGTCAGAAGGTTCGCCAAAAGGTGTTGTTCTCAGCCATGAAAACCTCATCGCCAATATTATTCAGTTATCTTGTCGTGTTTCTTTTAACCAGCGGGATATAGTTTTTAACTGTTTGCCCATGTTTCACTCGTTTGGTTTAACGGGCGGGACGCTTCTGCCAATCCTTTCTGGTATTCGTACTTTCTTGTATCCCAATCCGCTGCATATCAAGATTGTTCCAGAGCTGGTTTATGCCACCAATGCCAGTATTCTCTTTGGAACGGATACGTTTCTTTCGGGCTATGCGCGGGTGGCCAACCCGTACGATTTTTATGGGGTCCGCTACATTTTCGCAGGAGCGGAAAAAGTCAAAGACAGTACCAGAAAAATTTACATGGATCGGTTTGGTGTGCGGATTTTGGAAGGCTATGGCGCAACGGAAACGTCTCCGGCAATTGCTGTTAATTCTCCAATGCACCAGAAAGAAGGAACGGTCGGTCGCCCCCTTAGTGGTATGACTCTTCGCCTTGATCCGGTTCCGGGGGTTGAGGAGGGGGGCCGCCTTTTTGTTAAGGGGCCAAATGTCATGCTTGGGTATTACAAGGAAGATCTTCCCGGGGTCTTACAGCCACCTGCTGAAGGTTGGCATGATACCGGAGATATAGTTGCAATTGATAAAGATGGTTACATCAAAATTCTGGGGCGAGCCAAACGCTTTGCTAAAATTGCCGGAGAGATGGTTTCTCTCGCCGTGTGTGAACAAATAGCCGAAGCAGTTTATCCTGAATTTATTCATGCTGTTGTCTGTTTTCCCGATCCGCGAAAGGGGGAGCAATTGGTGCTGGTGACAACAGCCCACGTTGCCCAGCGTGCAGATTTGGTTGCTTATGCGGGAGCGAACGGAATGACACCTTTGGCGGTTCCGGCGCGAATTTTGCTGGTGGAGAAAATCCCACTGCTTGGCACTGGAAAAGTTGATTATACTGCGGTTAGGGCTTTGGCCCTTGCAAAAAGCGAAGAAGGAGAAAAGTAATGGCAAGGCGCAGCGATCACAGCCGTGAAGAACTTGAAAGGCTGATTCTGAACCGGTCGTGGGAGATTCTTGGAAAAGAGGGCGTTCGTGCCTTAACGGCGCGGCGGATTGCCACAGAAATTGGTTATACACCCGGGACCATCTATAATTTTTTCGAGTCGATGGATGATTTGTATCTTTGCTTGAATGAGCGGACGCTAGATGCTCTCTACGATGTTATTTCTAGTCCCAAATGTAACGATCCGGCGAAATCTTCTTTGCAGAACATGAAAAAAATGGCCGAGCGGTACATGAGCTTTGCGCAGGAATTTCGGCCCTATTGGGAAATGTTGTTCTCTCTTCATCTCTCCGATGAAAGGAAATACAAAGAAGGGTATCAGGAAAAAATTGATCTTTTATTCTTGCCGCTTGAAAACCTGTTGGCCGAATTTTTTTCGGCGCATCAACGCAAAAAAAGGAAATTGGCTGCGCGAGTCTTGTGGTCATCGGTCCACGGGCTTTGCTTTCTTCAGGAAACGGGAAAAATCCCTCTCGTTGATGGAAAAGAACAAACTCACGAGATGGTTTGCTATTTGATTGATACTTTTGTGGCAGGCATCAAAGGTTAAGGCAGAAACTGTTCTTTGAGAATGCGTTCTTCCAGAGAATGGTCGGGGTCAAAGAGGACGGTCTTTGCGCCTGTTTCGGATTGGCGAATTTCAACCGATGCCACATCGCGTACTTCGACATCATCGGCAGTCGCGCTTACCGGCCTCTTGTCATTCTCCAGAATGCTAAAACGAATAGAAACATGAGAGGGGAGTAAAGCTCCGCGCCAGCGGCGAGGCCGAAAGGCACTAATGGGGGTTAAGGCCAAAATTGCTGACCCCAGCGGAATAATTGGTCCGTGGGCCGAAAGATTATAAGCGGTGGACCCCGCTGCGGTTGAGACCAAAACCCCATCGCAAATCAATTCGCCAAGGCGTTCAACACCATCAATGCTGATACTGATTTTTGCGGCTTGGCGGACTTGCCGAAGCAAGGAGACTTCATTAAAGGCAAGGGCGCGGTGAACAACGCCATGCTTATCAGTGGCAACCATGCTCAGCGGGTGAATAGTAACACGTTGAGCGGCATTGATCCGCGAGGGAAGGTTGTCTCTATGGTAGGGGTTCATCAAAAACCCGACCGAACCCAAATTCATTCCATAGACTGGAATGGATGTGGTGGCCGTATCATGCAGTCCCACTAACATCGTTCCATCTCCCCCCAGAGCCACCACCGTCTCGGCTTGATCCAAAGGGGTCTGGCCGTAAAGAGCGGTCAAATCCCTTAAAGCATTTTCAGCTTCAACAGTTTGGGCAGACAGGAAATGAATGCGAGACTGTGTCATGGGTTTCAGGCTGATTTTGCTGGCATTCTGTGGGCATTGGCTTCGGCCCAACTATCGGGAGCGTGCAAAAACGACTCAACAGAAGAAAGTGTCTCTGTGTCAAAATAATTGAGGTCTTTGGCCACTTGCAGAACCGACCACCAATCGGTGAGGTTGTGCAATTCGACTCCCATTGCTTTCATATTGGCGAGAGATTGTGGGAAGATTCCGTAGTGAAAAATAACGAAAGAATGTTCAATCATGGCTCCGGCTTCCCGCAAAGCATCAATGAAAACTTTCTTGCTGCCACCATCGGTTTGCAAATCTTCAACCAGAACAACCTTGGGATTATCTTGATCCATACAGCCTTCGATCTGGGCCATGCGGCCAAAGCCTTTTGGTTTTTTGCGGACATAGAGCATAGGTTTGTTCAAACGGTCGGAAATAAAAGCAGCATAGGGAATACCAGCGGTTTCCCCTCCTGCTACGAAATCGATATGATCTAACCCGACTTTCTCGCGCAGCAACTCGGCACCTGCGTTCATGAGATAGCTGCGCTCGGTGGGAAAAGAAATCAAACGGCGGCAATCAGTATAAACCGGACTGATCCGGCCTGAGGTAAAGACAAAAGGCTCACGGGAATTGAACAAAACCGATTTGGTGTTCAAAAGAATTTTGGCGGCTTCATAGGCAACGCTGGTTTGGGACATGGTGTTTCTTCTCCTTGATTCTGGTTTCTTCTTCATAGCTGGTATTCGTAAATTGCGCGACGAAAAAGATTGGCTTTTTCCCAGAATTCCCCCATAAAATAAGGGCGTTTTGCGTTTTTATCTTAATTATTATGGAGTGTGTTAAAAATGAGTGATAATGGAATCGACGGTATTATTGAAAAAAACCTACCTTTATTCTGGGTACTGGAGGTGTTTTGCGGGCCAAGTTTGCACTAGAAAGTACCGGTCAAACACACACAATGTCTGAACAGGACTTGGCGCGAGCCATTGATAGAGATCGATTCTCTGGCAACGCTGGGTTATATGAGCACATCTTGGCTGCCCTCAAAGAAGAAGAAGAAGAAAGAAAGTTGGCCTTAGTTGCTTAGTCGTTAAATTTTCAGAATTTCAAAAAGCGGGGGGCGTGGCTCCCCGCTTTTTTGTATAGCTAAATCTATAATTATTATACAGTCGTCATCCCCGACAAGGGAAGCAAAGCTGACCGCAGATCGGGGATCTAGTATGTTGAGTGCAGCGAAGCTGCACAAAAGATTCCAGATCCCGTGTGTGCGAGCGTCCCTACGGGACGCGCCCACGGGATGACGGATAAGTAATTATAAACTTAGCTATAAGCCCAGAGGGCCAAATTTCAGACGGGTAGGAAAATAATAGCGTCCAGTCCACCATGGGAGCTCGGGCCAAGGTGGATATTGCCGCCGTGGGAGTGGATAATATCGCGGGCAATAGGCAGTCCCAACCCAACTCCGCCTGTTGTCGCATTGCGTGACGCATCGGCGCGAAAGAACGGTTTGAAAACCTCTTCATATAAAGCAGGGGCTAGCCCGGGACCGTTGTCTTCAACATGGATATAAAGACCGTTTTCTTGTCTTTCTGCCGTGATCCATATTCGTGAGGCGTATTTCTCGGCGTTGCTGATTAAATTTTGCAAACATCTCTCAAAAGCGATGGGGCGCAAGCTGACGGTTAAATTCCCGCGGGTCTCGCTGTCGATCTGTGTGCCGTGACGGCGGGTGCTTTCAACCAGTTTTCCGATCAGACTTTCTAGGTCAGTCAGCTCTGATTTTTCTTGGCCTTCTCCGCGGACAAAAGTCAGATAGCCGTTAATCATCCGCTCCATGTCGCGGACATCGCCTTTCAGGGCTTCGATCTCTGGAGTCTCACCCAGAATACTTAGACCCAGATTAAGGCGGGTCAGAGGCGTGCGTAGATCATGCGAAATACCCGCCAGCATGGCTGTTCTTTGCTCGATTTGGCGAGTGATTCTTTCGTGCATATCCAAAAATGCGCGGGTGGCTTGGCGGACTTCCCGTGCGCCTTCTGGTTTTAAGGGCCGAATATTCTGGCCTTTCCCCATGCGCTCGGCTGCTAGGGCTAGTTTGCGAATTGGCCGGATCTGGTTGCGCATAAAAAGAGCAGCGATGGCAAATAGAATGGCCGAAGATCCAACCATCCAGAAAAGAAAGATATAAGCCGAAGAAGAAAAAAGGCGGCGTTCCAAAGCAAAAACGCGAAGGATTCCGTTTGGCAATTGAACACCAATATTGACCCATTCATCGTCAGGCGACAAAGAAAGACTGTAGGGTCGCCGAACTTGTTGTTCCATGGATTTTGACAGGGCTTCGGCGGTGAAGGGTTCCCATGTTCCTGAGGTTTTGATGCCGGGGGTGAGGGTGCGCTCAGGTTCAAAGGTTACGAGCAAATCCAAGTTTTTGGCGGCATAGGCTGCGGTGTCTCTAAATTTTCGGGGGTCTGATCCATGCTCCAATTCGTCAGCCATGATGGAAACTTCTCCCGCCACGGCAAAGGCCAGACGAGAGGTTATTTTCCGCCAGTGGTTATCAACAAAGACAATGGTGGTCACGACCTGCAGCAACAAAACAGGAATGACAATAATCAGCAAAGACCTTGCAAAAAGAGTTCGTGGCAACAGCTTTCGTGACCAATAGGAAATCGAGAGGTTTTGCCGTGCGGGAGTCATGGGTGTTTAATCCGTTTCTTCATCAAGACGCAACAAATATCCTTGTCCACGAATGGTTTGCAAATAACGTGGCGTGCGCGAGTCATCCTCAATTTTCCGGCGCAGTCGCGTAACTTGCACATCCACGGTTCGATCATTACCATCAACGCCGCATAACCGAGCCAGTTCTTCACGGCTCAAGATTTTTCCCGGGTGGAGAGACAATGCCTCAAGCAATCTGGATTCTACGCTGGTCAAGCGGATAAACTCTTCTCCGCAAATCATTTCATTCAGTTCAGGATCATAACGCCACTTGCCAAGACGGAATTTGCTTACGCGCCGATGCACCTTGTCGCGCCGCCGTAAGATGGCCTGTAAGCGAAAAAGAAGCTCTTTTGGTTCAAATGGTTTGGGCAGGTAATCATCAGCCCCCGACTCAAAACCTTTGAGACGGTCTTCCACCTCGCCCAGAGCGGTCAGCAGGATAATGGGAATATCAGTTGTCTCGCGAAGGTCACGGGTAAATTCCATGCCGTTCCGGCCAGGCATCATCACATCTACGACCAACCCATCAAAGGTAGCTCGCTTGAGAATTTCTCCGGCACTTTTTGCATCGCGGGCTGTGGCAACGACAAAACCGTTTTCTTGCAGATAACGAGAAAGCAGTTGGCGGATGCGGTCATCATCATCCACTACAAGAACGTGAGGCTTGTCAGTTTCGCCAAAAAGGGCTGTTTCCATTTGTATCTCGGTCTAACGC
>CAYZAR010000062.1:0-8195 GCA_964476455.1 uncultured Micavibrio sp. | reverse complement strand
GACGCACACCGATTGAAGGACTGCCGTATTTTCCTTTTCTCGATTGACAATCGTCAGGGCGGCTAGACTCTTTCCATCTCTTGGTTTCATTGCCAAAATACTGCCGCCATTTTCCAGCAAGGCTGTCAGTTCGGCAGATGTTTTGGGTTTCAGAAAATGTTTCTCGCCTTCGGGGAGAGCGTCCCGCACCGCTGCGATCAAGTCCAGAATCTGGGGAATATCGCTTGCGGTCAGCTCAATAGGGGAAAAGGGCGCAGGCTGAGCCTGTGTCAAAAATTTTTCGGTCACAATCATCGTTATCTGTCTTTCGAATTAGCAAGGAAAAGAAAGCGGAAGAACAGAGGGTGATTGGTTCGTCATTAACAATTCGGAAAACCCACCGCCGCTCCGCCACACAAGAACGTTGGCGGGGATCGTCGGATTCGGGAGATGGTTAATAATTCATCATGCATCATGTATCATGGTTTAGCTATTACGACAAATATAAAATCTATGTCAATAAAAAATTACCTGCATTTTGAAAAAAATTCAAGAGCGCGGAAATCGAGCCGGACAAAAATCTGCTTCTTTCTTCTGAATGAGAGGGAAGCTTTGAAGAAATTATCTTGGTATTATAATACCTCTTTTTCTAACATATTGATTTATAAATAATATTTCGCACATTTATAAAATATTTTTTGTTGACAGGGCGGAATGCCTAGGGCATAACGCTGTCTGTTTTTGAAATCAACCAAGAGACCAATTGAAGGGGCCGGGTATGAAAACCTTTTCCGCCACACCTTCTGATATTCAGAAGAAATGGGTCGTGATAGATGCTGAAGGTGTTGTGTTGGGCCGTTTGGCCAGCCAGATCGCCCTGCGTTTGCGCGGCAAGCATAAGCCAACGTTCACGCCACACATGGATACGGGCGACAACGTCATTATCATCAACGCTGAAAAAGTGAAATTGACCGGCCAGAACAAAGCCGAGCAATCCATTTTCTATTGGCACACTGGCTATCCTGGTGGGATCAAAGAGCGTTCTGCCAAAACCATTCTGCAAGGTCGCTATCCTGAGCGTGTCATCATGAAGGCTGTTGAGCGGATGTTGCCCGAAGGACCAATGGGACGCAAACTTTTGACAAATTTGCGCGTTTTTGCTGGAACTGAACATCCTCACGCACCACAAAATCCGGAAGTTATTGATATGGCTTCCTTGAACCCCAAAAATAAAAGGAGTTAGGAATTATGGTTCGTCCTCCGAAAACTGTTGAATCCCTCGCGGATTTGAAAACGGCAGCTCCTGCGGCTTCGGTTGCTTCTGCGTCCGATGCTCCGGCTCCTCGCGTGCAAAAACTGGATGCGCAAGGTCGGGCTTATGCGACGGGTCGTCGTAAGAATGCGATTGCGCGTGTTTGGCTCAAGCCCGGGCGCGGCAAGGTGATCGTCAATGGTCGCGAACAAGAAGTTTATTTTGGTCGCCAAACCCATTTGCTGGTTTTGAACCAACCTTTCTTGATCGTGAACCGCGTCAACCAGTTTGACATCATGTGTACTGTCACGGGTGGCGGTCTTTCTGGTCAAGCCGGTGCTATTCGTCACGGCATTTCCCGCGCATTACAAAACTTTGAGCCTGACCTACGCGCTCCTCTGAAAACAGCCGGAATGCTGACTCGGGATTCGCGGGCCGTTGAACGTAAGAAAATCGGCTTGCACAAAGCACGTCGTGCCAAACAGTGGGTTAAGCGTTAGGCTTCTTTCACTCTTTATCAGATATTCAGAAAGCGGGCTGGACTTCAGCCCGTTTTTCTTTATCTTCCTTCGGACAAAGAAGGTAAAGAAATGAAGTATTCAAAATTGGGTCGCACCGGAATAGATGTCTCTCGTGTTTGTCTGGGAACGATGACATGGGGTCAGCAAAATTCAGAAAATCAAGCTCATGAGCAGATGGACTATGCTCTCTCTCAAGGAGTCAATTTCTTTGATACGGCTGAACTTTACGCTGTTCCCACCAGTGAGCCGACACAGGGAAAAACTGAGGAATATATCGGCACATGGTTTGAGAAAACCAAAAATCGCCAAAATATTATTCTGGCAACGAAGGTTGCTGGAGGAGGGGTCCCGTGGATCCGTAACGGAGAAGCCTTAACCGGAAAAAGCGTCCATGCCGCGATTGAAGGGTCACTCAAGCGGCTAAAGACCGATTATGTTGACCTTTATCAACTCCATTGGCCCAATCGGTCCTTTCCCCATTTTGGCAAAAACCATGCGGGAAATATCAATTTTGCGGCCGATAATACAAACGAAATCACAGACAATCTGATGGATATTTTGACAGCCATAGGAGACATTGTCAAAGCTGGGAAAGTTCGTTTTTTTGGTTTATCCGATGACACGGCTTGGGGAATTATGAAGTATCTGCAATTGTCGGATCAAAAGGATTTGCCCCGTGTGCAGTCCATTCAGAATGAGTTTTCACTGCTCAATCGTACAGATGATCCTTACGTTGCTGAAGTTTGTGTCCGCGAAGATGTTAGCTATTTGCCGTGGTCGCCTCTATCTTGCGGGCTCTTGAGCGGGAAATACAAAGACGGAGCTCTTCCTGAAAATTCAAGATGGTTTGTTGAAAAACAACTGCGGGAAAATTTTGGTTCCTTCCGGAGCACTTCTCTGTCCCACGCAGCAGTTGCAGCCTATCATGGCGTGGCGGAAAAACACGGGCTATCCCCCACCCAGATGGCCCTCAAATTTGTGGACAGCCAAAACTTCGTGACCTCGACCATTATTGGGGCTACCACGATGGAACAGTTAACATCGAACATCAGTGCGTTTGATCTGGATCTAAAACCCGATGTCTTGCGCGATATTGACGTTGTCTATCGACAGTTTCCAATTTTGTACTGATTCAAACTTTTGCTTTACGGCTGCGGATTCCTTCCCTCTATAGGGGCAGGATTTTTTTCTTCACTCTCGGGATTGAGGCAAATCAGAGAAACAGCAGATTGGTAGGGATCCGCTTCTGGTTCCAAGAGTTTTCTCAGTTGTGTTGGGAGTTCATGTCTAGGCAATCCTGATCCTTTTAACCGCGATGTATAAATTGTGCCTTTATAAAGAATGTCTGCGCAAGGAGGAACATCGGGATCGCGAAGAACCAAACCTGTTCGCGGTGCTGGAATTTGTGCTTGCCACGCTTCATAAGCCTCTTCACCTCTATCTTGTCGGTCATCTTGTTCGCGAAGTCGTTCCAACTGAATGCGGGCAACTTCTCTTGTAATCGGGTTTGGATTATTCTCGCTTGCTGCTTTCTGAAGATCCGAAAAACGTGAACCTGTGTCACGCTGCCTTTCTTTAGAGACAATACCAAATCTTTTTTCTTCCTCTGCATTGCGTACGGCTAATCCTGTAAGAATGTCACTGATGGAGAGGTCTCCCTCTAACGCGGCTAGACAATTAAGATCTTCGCGCGACGCTGGCTTGCAATTGGATGCCTCTTCACTAAATCTACGGCACAGTTCTTTTTCTTCTGATTTTCTCCATTGGTTTCTCACAGATTCACTTTCCCCCACTTTTGCTTGGAACAGCGCATTGCCAAGAGGTTCAGGGGAGTCTGGAGCTAACCCTGCAATTATCCTTAGAAACTGTCTCGTTCGGATTTGAACAGCTTGTTGCAAGGTTATGGGGAGTCCATATTTTTCCTCATATCTACCGTCTGTGAGTAACCTGTCATAGGATGGGAAAACTCCGCTGGGGTCGGCTATTGTTCCCAAAACGGTATGTGTTGTTGCTGCGAGTACTTGCTCTACCAATCCTTCTTCAGAGATTATTCCTCCATTATAGAGGTTTTTCGCGGCTTGCAAAATGGCGGGAAGAATTTCGTCAGGTCTTTTTTCTGCCAAATGACCAACTTGCTCATGGGCAGGAATATGATCTGTACTGTAACCGGATCTTAGGCCATCTTTTCGTTGCGGAGCAGAGCGGGCTTCCATAAATCGTGCGGCGTTTAGAGCCCGGGCTGTTTCGATGCTAGGAACCATGAGGTGTTCCAGCAGGTAGTAAAGACGAAAGGTATCGTCAAGATCCAAACGGGTGAAAATTTCTACCCTGCCGTCTTTAATCCCTACGTCACAGTGAGTTGAAGTGACATTATCGCAAGATGCGAAGGAGTCAGTATTAACATCCATAGGGCGGCCATAGCCCCAATGTTCATGAGTATCCTCCAGATCATAGTTATAGGCGCGCAGTTCTCGGATAAGATTATTTCTTTGCTCTAGAGTTAGCGGGGTTTCAGAATAATCACGTGTGGAGCCAGAAATTTTTGCTCTCTTAGGTTCTTTGATGTCGTTCGGATTGTTGGCTGGGAAGAACGGTCGTTTATAAGGCCTAGATTCATAATCTGTTGGGATGCCAAAAGTCGGAGGAATGATTCCAATAAGTTTGACGGCCAGCTCCACCTTGGCCGCCAAGTCTTTAAGTTGGTCTGCAGAGCAAGGTTCAAAACTTATTGAGTAGGTGGTAACCACGGCAATTTTTGTGCCGTAAACATCTTCTCGCAAACCCTCGGCTTTTGGAGCATCTGTTGCGTAAGGGTCAAACAGACCATCTCTCTTCGTTGGTTGCCATTCTGGCGGAAGGTGATCCGAATTGAAACGAAAGGGTTTGATGTCACCACTCCCGCTCGCATCCACGGTCATAGCTTTGATGAGTTGCGGATAACCTTCGTATTCCCAGCCTTTTCTCATTCTTTGAATATATGGATCAAGAGGCTTTGTAAATTCTGCTTCAGATCTTGGCCGAAGACTTCCTACTATTGCTTTAGATTGTTTTGTTTTCCTCAAACGTACTCTCCTCAAATCTTTCAGAAGAGTATCAAGAGGAATATTGGATTCTGGTGGTTCAGTTAGTGTATCCCATGGAGTTGGATTGGTGGGTATTATGGGTTCTGGCGGGCCCTCAGATTCGAGCAAGACAGCTCGAGCAATGCTTTCGGCGAAATCAAATGAATTCAAGTCAGGACGATCTTCCATCTGCTGGCATAAAGAATCTATTGAGAGGAGAGTCTCATCTGACAAAGGGGCTTCCAGAAAAGAGGGGCGGATATGAGGTGTTAATCTACGCCTCCGGTTTTGAATATCTTCTTCTTTCTGATAAGATTCTGTTCTGAGGGCTGAATTGAAGTTGGAAAATGCCCAAACATCCATGATGTACTCAAATTCCCACATCACCTCCCAGACAGAAAGACCTTGTTTCCATCTGTCCATTAAGCTTCTCAGCTCGGCCAGTTGCCGCATATCAATCTCTGACCAAGAGAGGTATCTATCTCGAGTGCTCAGAGTCGGATAATCCGTGTTCTTGTAGTCCATCTTTATTCCCATTTGCGCACGCGGATTATTTTCGTAACAGGTTATAACAGGATTTAAAAATATGTCAATATGTGGTGCGTGAGGCTTCGCTCTTGCAGCATAGTTGGGGGGTTGTATAGCCATAAATCAAAGGATAGACTGCGATATTGAATTATTATTAACTGTTTCATCAGAAAGGAATAATAATATGATAAGCGCGTCTCCTGAATTCAATTTTTCTTCCAGTTTCGCTCATGCTGCGGCTCAGGCGGTCAGGGATTTTGCGGAAAATAAGGCTCTGCAAATCAAGCGGGAAATGATGCGTCCCGGGCATTCGGCCCTGACACGCGAAATTTGCTGGGGGCAAGGGGAGTGGCGCGCGCTAAATCTGATCGGGGCAGGAGCCAACGACCATGAGCAAGCAGGGGGCGTTCCTCCAATCATATATGCAGCGTGGCATGATCGGTATCATACGATTCTTGCTCTGGCGGGAAAAGGAGTGGACCCCAACCAAGAATATGCGGGAAGCTCTCCGCTTCATTACGCAGTTTTCATGGGAAAACTGGAAGCGGTTAAGGCTTTGTTGACGGCAGGGGCAAATCCCAATCAGGAAAACGATTTCGGCCTGACCCCTTTGCAGATGGCGCAGTGGTGCGCGAAAGATGCCAATGCGTCTAATCTTGAAGGGGGTGAGCTTTCCATGCAACAGCGCAGTCCTATTGCCGCACAGTTGTTGCAGGCCGCAAGTGATAGGGCTGTCACAGGGCTTGCGCCGCAAGAATATTTAATTCCCGCTTATCAGTAGCGGTCCCGTTTTGGTTGTCACCCCCGTTTTAGGCGGGGGTCTTGTATGCTGAGTGCAGCGGAAGCTGCACAAGATTCTGGATCCCGTGTGTGCTAGCGTCTACGGGCGCGCCCACGGGATGACGGGGGGAGGGATGACAAGTCTATTCTTCAGGTATATACTCGGTCCATCATGCAAAGACCTTATAAAGACAAATCTCCCGTTATCCATCCGACTGCCTTTATCGCCGAAACAGCCGCTATTATTGGTGATGTCACGATCGGGGAGGAGAGCGGAATCTGGTACGGTTGTACCGTGCGCGGCGATGTGAATGACATTAAAATAGGAGCCAGAACCAATATTCAGGATGGAACGGTGATTCATGTTTCCTCTACCACACAAGGAACCTATATCGGGGATGATGTGACGATTGGGCATCTTGCTTTGATTCATGCCTGCACGATTGGCCATCGGGCTTTCATCGGAATGCAAGCTTGTGTCATGGATGAGGCCGTAGTTGAAGAGGAAGCGATGGTGGCCGCCGGAGCGTTGGTCACCCCTAGCAAGCGTATTCCCAAACACCAATTGTGGGGAGGCCGGCCAGCGCGGTATATGCGCGATCTGACCCCTGAGGAGATTGCCTATCTGAAGCATTCTGCCGATCACTACGCCAAGCTGGCAAAGGCGTATAAGTAACGCCTTTACTCGGCTTTCTTCATCACATAGCGGCCCGGGGCGGGTTCGATTGCTTTCAGTTTCCCGTCTTGACCAGGAATACGGGCAGGAACCTTCGGGCCAGAAGTTTCCTTGATCCATGTCGCCCAATTGGTCCACCACGACCCATCACGCTGCTGAGCGTTTTTTAACCATGTTTGGGCGTGGTGGCGTTCGTCAATCACGTCGTTCTCCCAGTAGTGATATTTATTCGCGGCAGGAGGGTTTACAACTCCAGCAACATGGCCTGAGGCAGAAAGCACGAATTTCTTTTTACCGGAGAACAGCATCATCCCTTCATAGGTCGCCTTCCACGGGGCAATGTGGTCTTCTTTGGTGGAAATAAAATAGACCGGAGTTTTAATTTTGCGCACATCAATGGGAATATTGTTGATTTTAATCCCGCCAGCTTTTGCCAATAAATTGTCACGATACATATTGCGCAGGTAGTAACTGTGCATCGTGGCCGGCATATTGGTCGAATCATCGTTCCAGTACAGAAGATCAAAGGGGAAAGGTTCTTTGCCCAGCATATAGTTATTGACGACAAACGACCAGATCAAGTCATTGGCACGGAGCATACTGAAGGTATTGCGAAGATTGCTTCCTTCTAAGTAGCCTTTGATTCCCATTTTTTCATCAAGAAATTTGAGTTGTTCATCATCAACGAAAATACTCAGATCTCCGGCATCTGAGAAGTCAATAAGGGTGGTCAAAAGTGTCGCCGAGGCAATCTTGTTTTCAAGTCCGGCAGAGGCGATATAAGCCATCGCAGCGGTAAGGAGTGTTCCGCCGATACAATAGCCGATGACATTCATTTTCTTCTCACCCGTGGCTTTGGTGACAGCGTCCATTGCTTCAAACAGCCCTTCCTCAATGTAGTCGGTGAACGTCTTTTGGGAGAGCTTTTTATCGGGGTTGACCCATGAAATAATAAAGACGGTATGTCCTTGATCCACAGCCCATTTCACGAAGGAATTATCAGGACGCAGGTCAAGGATGTAATATTTGTTGATCCACGGAGAGACAATCAGAAGAGGAGTTTTATAAGCTTCTTTGGTTGAAGGAGCGTATTGAATGAGTTGTAACAATTCATTCTCGAAAACGACAGACCCGGGGGTCAGAGCCAAATTTTTCCCAACTTTGAATGCTTGATAATTGGTTTTGCTGATTTCCAGCTCCCCCTTGCCGCGTTCAAGATCTTCGGCCAGATTTTCCAAGCCTTTTAGAAGGTTCTGTCCGTGAGAGTTGATGGTTTCACGAATGACTTCGGGGTTTGTCATGGCAAAATTGCTGGGGGCAATCGCATCAACAAATTGGCGCGTGTAAAAGTCCAATCGCGCTTTGTCCTGTTGTTTCAGTCCTTTGGTGTTGTGGAT
>CAYZAR010000061.1:0-8252 GCA_964476455.1 uncultured Micavibrio sp. | reverse complement strand
GTTCTCAACCAGAGTATCACCTCTGTACCCACAATACTATATTAATTTAGCAATGACCGAAAAATAAGTTGAGTGATCTCAGTCTGTTGTAACTCATTTGTGCTGCAAAACACACAAGATGTGGATGGAAAACACTCGTAAAGTTTATAATCATGGGACAGTGGATGGCAGAATGGCGCAGGGGATTCCTTTTTTGAAAATGCACGCTTTGGGGAATGATTTTGTCATTCTTGATGCGCGGAGCGGTGAAATAGAGAATGCTTCGGAATTGGCAAAAATTCTGGCAGATCGTCATCGCGGCGTTGGGTGCGATCAGGTGATTGTTCTTGAGACGTCTGAGAGGGCCGCTGTTTTTATGCGGATTTTTAACTCGGATGGTTCCGAAGCTGGAGCGTGTGGAAACGCAACCCGCTGTGTGGCTGACTTGGTGATGAGCGAAGATCAATCTATACAAACGACAGTTGAAACCGTTTCTGGTATCTTGTCAGCACAGCGAGAAGGGGACAATCAAATTACAGTTGATATGGGTTCTCCGCGCCTGCAGTGGGATGATATTCCTTTGGCCTCAGAGATGGATACACTTTATCTTCCCATCGGAGGGCAAGGTGTGTCTGGGCCGGTTGCGGTTAACATGGGGAATCCCCATGCGGTTTTTTTTGTGGAAGACGCTGACGCAGTGCCTCTCGAACAATTGGGGCCAAGGTTCGAACGCGATGTTATTTTTCCCAAACGGGCCAATATCGAATTTGTCGAAGTTATCAATCGCCAAGTGTTGAAGTTGCGGGTGTGGGAGCGTGGGGTGGGCGTGACACCTGCTTGTGGGTCTGGAGCTTGCGCTGTTGCTGTTGCCGCCATTCGCCGAAATTTGACCACGCGCAAAGTCACGGTCCAGATGGACGGGGGAAATTTATTGATCGAATGGAAAGAAGCGGATGGTCACGTCTATATGACCGGTCCCTTTACCTATGTTTTCCGAGGGGAGTTTTTTCTCTAATCCAGAAAATTTTCGTCCTTAAGGCGTTTGCCTTCGAGAAAATCTTCGCGCACAGCCATAATGAAAGAGGTCAAGGCCGAAACAATTGTCACGGAGACCAGTAATTTGATGAAGGTTTCGCCTTCAAAAAATTCGAACCAGATTTGCCCAAGAATGAGCAAGACAGCGACAAGTCCAAACCCTCCAAGGGCTAGCAACATCTTACGATAGCGGCTTTTCTCAAGGTCATCCCAGATCATGCCGACATACAGGCCATAAAGCCCCGATAAGCCAAGGGTGATGAGCAAACGGATAAAAATTTTTGAATCAAAAACAGAAAACCACATCTGGCCAAGAACAAGGATCACAAAAACGGTTCCCAGTCCGATAAGGCCAATTCCTAGAATGCGGAAACTGCGGCTCATTCAACTTCCCGTTCGAGAATGCAGACAAAGGCTTCGCGGTTAAAGAACAGCAAGGCACGGCGATTTTCCCGCTCCATCGTGCGCACGCGCCAGCCTTGGGCCGCATTCTTGTTCAGAAATTCCGTGAAGCGTTCGGGATCAATCTTGGCTTCGCCAAGCAAAATCGAGCCGAGCAGAGGTTCTTGGTAAATGACGGTTTTATATTCGTATCTCTGTCTAGGCATGGTTTTTTATTCCTCTAATTTCTTTTTCAGCAATTCGTTAACCATATCGGGATTGGCTTTGCCACCAGATTTCTTCATGATCTGGCCAACAAAAAATCCGAATAATTTGTCCTTGCCGGATTTATAGGCTGCGACATTATCTGGATTTTCTGCGATGACTTCGGATACGATTTTATCAATGGCTCCTGTGTCCGTAACTTGTTTCAATCCTTTGGCCTCGACAATATCCGCCGCATTTTTTCCGCTTGCCATCATCTCGGCAAAAACATCTTTGGCAATTTTTCCGGAAATGGTGTTGTCAAGAATAAGGTCAATCAACCCGCCGAGTTGTGTTGCGCTGACAGGGCTTTCACTCAAGGTCTTACCATCCTTATTAAGTCCGCCTAAGAGTTCATTGATAACCCAGTTGGCTGCCATTTTGGGATCGCGTCCTGTTGCCACGGTTTCATAAAAGTCGGCTCTAGCGCGTTCAGCAATCAGAACCGAGGCATCATAAATACCAAGGCCAAAGTCCCGCATGAAGCGATGTTTTTTCTGGTCAGGAAGTTCTGGTAAAGTGGCCTTAATGGCATCAACAAAATTTTGCTCAAAAACCAACGGCAGAAGATCAGGATCAGGAAAATAGCGGTAGTCGTGGGCCTCCTCTTTCGAGCGCATGGATCGGGTTTCCCCTTTGGCAGGATCCCAAAGTCGCGTTTCCTGTTTTATCTTCCCGCCCGATTCAATGATTTCGATTTGCCGCTGCGCTTCGTAGTCAATCGCCATTTGAACCGCTTTGATCGAGTTGACGTTCTTAATCTCGCAGCGCGTACCGTACTCTTCCCCCACACGGCGCACCGAAACATTCACATCAGCCCGCATAGACCCTTCCTCAAGGTTGCCATCGCAGGTTTCAAGGTAGCGCAAAATCATGCGCAGTTTGGTAAGATAAGCGGTTGCTTCCTCTGGCCCGCGCATATCAGGCTCAGAGACGATTTCCATGAGGGCGCATCCAGCACGGTTAAGATCAACAAAACTTTTGGAGGGGTGTTGGTCGTGAATAGACTTCCCTGCATCTTGTTCAAGGTGAAGACGGGTAATACCAATCTCCTTGCTGGAACCATCGGCAAGGTCAACCTCCACCACGCCTTTTCCCACAATCGGGTGCAAGAATTGCGAAATTTGATAGCCTTGGGGAAGGTCAGGATAAAAATAGTTCTTACGCTCAAAAACCGAGCGATTGTTGATTTGAGCATTGAGGCCAAGGCCAGTTCGCACAGCCTGTTCCACGCAGTATTCGTTGAGAACAGGGAGCATCCCGGGCATAGCCGCATCAACGAGCGAAACGTGCGAATTGGGCGCACCGCCAAATTCGCATGAAGCTCCGGAAAATAGTTTGGATTTGGCGGTTACTTGGGCATGAACCTCAAGCCCGATAACCATTTCCCAATTTCCTGTTTCACCTTTTAGTAGAGCAGCCATTTTTTCTTTCCTCTAAATAAACCGAGTCAAATTCTATTGTGTATTGGTCAAGCAAGATAAAGCGATAGATTTTTGGGTCGTCTGAAAATCCTCGCTATCCACAATCGCAGCCATAGGGTCCACGATATTAGGGTTTTGTTTCAGAATTTTTCCCATGAGTTGAACCGCCTGCTGTTCCGTGTACTCTCCCATTTTCTGAGAGAGGCAATTGCAGACTTGAGGTTTGCCAATATCAGCCTGACATTTTTTGGCAATCATATCGTGAACCGGAGCCTGCAGACACGGAGCTTGAACAAACTCCAAAACTTTGTTGAGAGCTGCGCGGGCGGGGTCGCCTGTCGTGGCAAGAGCTTGAAGGTCTTCGGTTGTCATGTTGTCCTGCATCTTTTCAGATGTGCATTTGCAAAAAGTCGCTTGAGATTTTTGCGACATGGTCCCTTCAGTGGAGGCTCCCTTCACGCAGTTCTCATAGTATTGATCTCCCATTTCTTTGGTGATGGGAGCAGCCAAGGCCGCGCCAGATACAAGTAGAACAAGAGCAAAAAGAATTGGGAAAGAAAACCTCATATTATAATCCTTACTTATTGTTTGAAGGGTGTGTCGCGTTTCAGATAACTAAGGGCGCAGGAATCGCGAGAGTTTTCAAGGGCTCTCTGGTAACTCTCACTTTTCCACAAAGCTTGAATAGGGTCGCTTTTTGTGCGGGTTGTATTGCCGAGTTCCAGCAAAATATTTGCACTGGCTAATTTTTTTACATGGTCCCGCATCCTTTTTCCCACACATTTGCAGTAGGTCGGAATATAGGAAATGCGCAGGTCGTTCGATTTATAGAGAACACAGTAAAGATATTCGATTTCTTCAACGGGCATTTCCATGCATGGAGCCACGACGTTCTGAACGTAGTTCTCGAAAGTCTTATTGCCAATGACCCGATTTTCTTTCTTCTGCATCTCGGCCAATTCCCCAAGCCGAACTGTTCCTTGTGTTGCGGCAGAAGCACAAGCGCAGTAAGTGTGGTGGGCATCGGGCGTGAACCGTTCAGGGACTTTGGCAAGGCAGCGGTCATCTATTTTTTTGATAACTTCATCAGGAATTGCACCCTTTGGGTTCCCCTGTAAATCCTTCTCATCCACCATAGGAACCAGATTGGTCGGGGTGAAAGGGAGGTTGTTTAGGGAATAGGGGGAGCCTGCTTGTTTTTTTATAGCCATGACTTTTCGTCCCTGTTCTTCGGCCTTAGCCACCAAGGGCAAAGTCGCAAATAAAGAAAACAAGCACAAGAAAATCATAAAGTTTTTCATTCCGCTTTTCTCCAGCCTACTCAGCCGCAACTGAAAAACTTTGCGGGATTTTGTTAAACTGAGCCGCTTTTTCCAAGGCATAGGCAGTGCGGAACATGGTGACTTCATCCCATGCGCGCCCAATGACTTGAAGGCCAAGAGGAAGCCCTTGTTTATCAAGGCCTGTCGGGACTGAAATTCCTGGCAATCCAGCAAGAGAAGCCGGAATGGTGAAAACATCCCCCAGATACATTTTAATCGGGTCATCCGAATTTTCACCAATCGGGAAGGCTGCGGAAGGAGCTGTCGGCGTGAGAAGAACATCGCAGCTTTCAAAAGCCTTGATAAAATCATTGGCAATGAGCCGCCGTACCTTTTGGGCTTTGGTGTAATAGGCATCGTAATATCCGGCAGAAAGGCAGTACGTGCCAATCATGATCCGGCGTTTGACTTCAGCCCCAAACCCTGCAGCCCGCGTCGATTCATAAGAATCTGTCAGGTCTTTTCCTTCAACGCGCAGCCCGTAACGAACCCCATCATAGCGAGCAAGGTTGGAAGAGGCCTCTGCCGGAGCAACAATGTAATAAGTTGGAACAGCGTATTTTGTATGGGGGAGCGAGACATCAACAATGGTTGCCCCTGCATCTTTGAGCATGGAGGCTCCGTTTTCCCACAAGTCAATGATCTCTTGTGGCATCCCCTCCACACGGTATTCTTTGGGAATACCAACGCGCAAACCTCGAATATCTTGTTTCAGAAGACCTGCAAAATCGGGAACCTCGCGGTTGGCCGATGTGCTGTCTTTCGGATCATGGCCTGACATAGCTTGAAGCAATAGAGCAGAATCTTCAACCGTACGGGCAAAGGCTCCGGCTTGATCCAAAGACGAGGCAAAGGCGATAATACCCCACCGCGAGCAGCGGCCATAGGTCGGCTTCACGCCAACAATGCCAGTAAAGCTGCCGGGTTGACGGGTGGACCCGCCCGTGTCGGTTCCCGTTGCACCCATCGCCATTCCAGCCGCCACTGCTGCCGCTGAGCCGCCCGAAGATCCCCCCGGGACCAGTTTCTTGTGAGGCTCGTCTTTTCGTTTCCAAGGAGATTCAACAGGACCAAAATAGCTGGTAATGTTCGACCCTCCCATTGCAAATTCGTCAAGATTGGTCTTGGCAACCGAGATCGTTCCGCTATCCAGTAATTTCTGAGAAACTGTGGACTCATAAGGCGGAACGAAATTGCCTAAAATATGGCTTCCCGCTGTGGTTCTGACCCCCTTGGTACAGAACAAATCTTTCATGGCAATCGGGATACCCTCAAGTGGACGCATTTCTCCTTTGGCAATGCGGGCATCGCTTTCTTTGGCCGCCGCTCTCGCTTGCTCGGGCGTTTCAGTGATAACGGCATTGAGAGAACGGCAAGATTCAACTTGCCGAATATGGGCTTCCACCAATTCGCTCGCGCTGAACTCGTGGCTGCGCAAACCTGCAAGAGCTTCGGTAATTGTCAGGTTGATTAATGGGAGTGTCATGGTGTGGCCTCTACTCAACAACTTTGGGAACAACGAAGAAACCTTCCACCGCTTCCGGTGCGTTCTTCAAAATAGTGTCGCTATCATTTCCTGCGGTGACAACGTCCTCGCGGAGAGTCAGGACAATCTCGGACACGTTGGCCAAAGGTTCCACATTATCCGTGTTCACTTCCTGAAGCTGCTCGGCCCACTGCAAAATGTTTTGCAGTTGAGGGGCATAATAATTAAGGTCTTCTTCGGTGACTTTGATACGCGCCAAGCGGGCGATTTTCGAAACCGTTGCTTTATCAATTGTTGTCATTGGCAATCTCTTGTTTCTATGGTTCAAAGCCTCTTAACATTAGAAAAGGAAACCGACAAGAACCATGACCATTGTTTCCAGAGAAGACTTTAAGGCCAGTTTGCCCCCAAATGCAAAGGTTTTGGGGCTGGATATTGGCACAAAAACAATCGGACTGGCTTTTGGCAGTGTTTCAAGCCGGATTGCCACGCCGCTTTTGGTGATTGAGCGGTCAAAAATTAAGGCAGATGCTGCGATTTTGGCTAAAGCGATGGCCGATTATGAAACCGCTGGCCTTGTGGTAGGGTGGCCGCTTGATGCGGCTGGAAAGCAAGGGCCTCGGTGTCAGGCGGTGCGAGATGTGATGCTCGAATTGCTCAAATATCTGCCTGACGTTCCTGTTGTGTTTTACGATGAGAGGTTTTCAACCGTTCAATCCCAAAGTTTTTTGATTGAAGAAGTGGATATGTCGCGCAAAAAACGGGGAAAAATTGTGGATAAAATGGCCGCCCAAATTATTCTTCAAAATTTTCTGGCGGAACGAGTGGGGTAGTCCCATAGCGAGTGAGGAGAGACCCATTGAGCTTCATCCAGCTCTTCCCGCTCTCGAAATTTGTGGATAACTCCTCACAAAGTTTCCAGAATCTATTGCTGTGATTAGGGTGGATCAAGTGAGCAGCTTCGTGAGCCACAACGTAATCTGCGGCAAAGCGAGGAGCAAAGACCAGTCGCCACGACAAAGCCATTCGCCCATCAACCGAACAACTCCCCCAGCGCGAGGTCATGTCGCGGATTGTGAGAGTTTTAAGCCTGCGCCCCAAGCGAGCGGCTTTTTCTCGCGCCATGAGACCCAGTTCAGTCGTGGCATGGGCTTTCAAAAATCGTTCAATGCGGGGAGCTGGATTTTCAAGACGGGTGTCAACCCGCAAAGATTCTGCCTCAAAATCTATCGTTGTGATACGAGAGAGGGCAGGGATGATTTGGATTTGGTAAACACGATCAAAAACTGGAATGGCAACCCCATCAGCAAAAGGGATGGGCGCAGGGATGTTGGCTATTTTCTCGTTAATCCAATCTTGATGCGCATAGGCGAATTCATAGGCCTTGCGAAGACTGGCCCGCTGGGGAACAACCAAATGAACCTTGCGGTCGTGAGATGCCACACGCAATGCCATTCGCCGCGCCCGAGAAGATACGCGAAGCTCAAGATGTTCGGAAATATTCGAAAAATCCACGTCGGCTTGGCTTTGCGGAGTTTTCTTGGCTAAATGCAAGCCCAACCGCTGCACCATGTTTCTGAGTAAGTTCCGTCTCCATGATTCACGCGGTGGCAAGTCCGAGAGGCCACACCACTAGCACAGGTAGAATCGTACCGTTCTTCCGTCCATGTTTCAAGCGGACGGCCTTTGATTCCTGCCTTTTCCAACTCGGATTCTATCGCTTTGACAATCGCTGCGGACTCTTTGTTGACGTTGGCGTTTAGAGCATCAGAAACAAGTTTGAGAAGTTTTTCTTTGTCGCTCATGAGATTCTCCTAAATAATCGGATCGGAACGGGTTGATTAACACATAAATTGGTTTAACATTTTCCCATTCTAGAAGGAAGCAGAAGGTATCAAAATGATCGTTGTTGTAACGTCTTTTTCCAATCGGGAGGACGCAGAGAGGATCTCTAATATTCTTGTGGCCGAGCATTTGGCTGCGTGCGTTCATATTCTCGCTCCCCATGTGGCCGTTTATGAATGGAAGGGGGAAATGCGCCGCGAAGAGGAGGTCAACATCCTCATTAAAACCGATGACCACCTTTATTCTGTGGTGGAGGAGCGACTCAAAGAACTTCATCCCTATGAAACCCCTCTCATTTTTTGCCTGCAAGCAGATTACACGTCCGCCGAGTATGCGGCGTGGGTTAATCTGCAAACGGGGGTATTATAAGGAGCTTATATAGTTGATATTATAAATAGTGATAGACTGCCGTCATCCCGTAGGACGCTGGCACAAACGGGATCCAGAATCTTTGTGAGGCGTTGCCTCACTCTTGCGCTGGATCCCCGATCTGCGGTCAGCTTTGCTTCCCTTGTC
>CAYZAR010000060.1:0-8283 GCA_964476455.1 uncultured Micavibrio sp. | reverse complement strand
AGCCGGTCTTGAGGTCATCCATCAGGAAATTCGTTGGGGTGAAATATGGTCGGTTCTGCAGCCCCGTCAACCAAAGGGAGCCTAGGCCAAAATGCCCAAGGTTTCGATTCTGTGCAGCGTATATAACGGAGACCCATTTCTTGAGGAGTGTCTGGAGAGCGTTCTGAGGCAGAGTTTTCAAGACTTCGAGTTGATTATTGTTGATGATATGTCGGTTGATGCAACAGAAAAAATTCTGGACCAATACGCCCGCCGTGACCACCGTATTCGCGTCTTGCGCAATCAAACAAGAAGAGGGTTAACCCGTAATCTGAATCGTGCCTTGCACGAAGCGAAGGGAGAATATCTGGCGCGGTTAGATGCAGATGATTTGATGGCTCCAGAAAGATTAGCGCAGCAAGTGGCTTACCTTGATGCTCACCCGCAGTGTTCTTTGCTTGGCTCGGCAGCAGGTTTGATTGATGAAAAAGGAACCTCAATTGGTCAATGGCGGGGAGGGCAGGATGCCGCCTTATTGCGCTGGAAGGCCATATCTGCCAATCCCTTAACGCATGGGTCAGTGATGATGAGGCATTCTTTTCTGCTTCAACATCATTTGACTTATAATGAAAGTTTTGAAGTTTCCCAAGATTATGAGTTATGGCTGAGAATTTTACCGTTAACCGAAGCGTTTTGCCTTCCTAATCCGCTTTATATTTTGCGTTGTCATGCCCACAGCGTGAGTTCCTTGCGTCGCCGTCAGCAAAAGAAAAATACCTATCGCGCGCTCTCGGCTCATATGCTGAACGAATATGGGGTATTGCTTTCTTATCGGGATTTTTTGCTGTGGCGAGGGTGTATTCTTGGCGATCGTCAGATATTAAACAGCCAAGGAAAAATAAAATACACCAAGGAGGCTTTACGGATTCATGCCCTGTTCTTTAACGCATTTATTCGCCATTATGGTTTGTCTCTTCCGGTTCTGGCCGATTACCTGAAGGGGGTAATTGTTCCATTGCTGCGCCCCTTGAGATATGGTCATATAGGGGTGTTTTGGAAAGCCGTTATTTGTTTTGTAGAGACCAGCATAAGGGGGCCGAAGTGATCCGCGTTCAGTTTTTTGCCAAAGATTTTCAAAATCCATCTTTTAGTTTTTATTCACAGCTCATGGGCGAGTTGACTCCCCGAGAGCATGGCGTGGATTTTTCTATTGCCAAAGATTTTGTTCGGGAAGGAACAGAAAAAATTGATGTGGCCCTTGTCATGGGCGGAGAATATTCGAGAGAATGGGCCAGTGCTTTGCGGCAGAGCGACCCTTCGGTGCGCATCGGCGTGATTGATCCGCGTCCGGCCCATTGTCCGCGCATTGACAATCTCGATTTTATTGTCGCCAACGGTCTTGAGTCGCGTGATTTTTATCACAAGTTTGTCTCGAATGTTTTCGTTTATTACACCTATCCTCTGATTGAAGCGGGGGAGAAAAAATCTTCGGACCGTATTGTATTGGGGTATCACGGAAACCGGATTCACATCGAGGCTATGGCTCCGCGCATAACAACGGCGATTAACACGATTGCCAAAGAATATTCCTTGGCCCTCAAGCTGTTTTATAATGTCAAAAACCTTGGCCAGTCCGAAATCGGCCAGTCTTTGAATTGTCCGGTTGAGCATATCCAGTTTGACCCCAATGGATATGGTGCGGCGTTCGCCGATTGTGATATTGGGATTATTCCTCAACTGATCCCTTTACAGCGGCGGGGAATCGCGGCGCGTGTGGCCGCGACTTTGCGGGGAAGTTACAACGAAGAAGACGATGATTATCTGATGCGCTTCAAAACTACGACCAATAACGGACGCGCTTTTGTTTTTGCGCAAATGGGAATCCCGATGGTGATGGACCTTTCCCCATCCGCAACCCAGTTGATGGAATACGGCGAAGACGGATATTACGCGTATTATACCGAAAGTTGGGAAGCCTGTTTGCGGCGATTGGCCAGCGATGCCTCTCATCGGCAGAAAATTGGGCAAAATATGAAGGCGCGTTTTCAATTGCGTTATAGCCCATCAGCGCAGAACAAATTATTTTCCGATTACATTCATCATTTAATGCATTCTCCTTGTTCGAAAGTTTAGATCCATGAAGAAAAAAAATGCCTTGATTGTTGAAGCTCATAGTGATGATTCCGCCCTCGGCGCGGCAGGGTTCATGGAAAAATTTCGTGATGAGTATGAATTTCACTTCGCTTTAATCACGGTCTCTGATTTTTACTTGCACCACCGCAAGGAAACTGTCATGCGGGAGGAAAGACTCAAGGAATACGAGAATTATATTGATCATTTCAAAGGGATTTGGCACAGATCCGAGAATATGCCCTTTGATAACGATGCCCGCATGGACCTTGTGAGTAAGGCTTTGGTGGTTCGTGAAATTGAACGGGCCATAGAAAATTCGACACCGGATCTTTTGATTTGCCAAGGGCCTTCTTTCCATCACGATCACACAATCACTTACGAAGCCACGATTGCAGCAACGCGTCCAACAGCTCGTCATTGTCCCGATCATATTCTTATCATGGAAAACCCAACCTATGTTCATTCGTTAGGTCCTTCCACAGACTTTAAGCCGAATTACTATTGTTCCCTCAGTGAAGAGCAGATCGACAGAAAAATTGAAACTTTTGTAACCTGTTTTCCCGGGCAAGTTCGTGAAAAAGACAATTATCTTTCTCCCGAATCCTTGAAAACATGGGCAAAATATAGGGGCATTGAGTGTCGGCATGATTTTGCCGAAGCCTTTCAAATATATAGAATTGTTGTGTGATGTTGCTAACCATCCATCAACCCGAACATATGCCTTGGCTGGGGTTCTTTCACAAAATGGCCCTTGCCGATTCTTATCTTCTTCTTGATAACGTGCAATTTAAGGTCAATAACTTTCAGAACCGTAACAGGATTGTGACTCGTCAAGGCGATGCTCTGTGGCTAACCGTTCCGGTTGAAAACAAAGATCATCTTGAAACGGCGATTGCCGACATGAAAATTGCCAAGGTTGTCAATTGGCGCAAAAAATATTGGGGCCGCATTAAGGACAATTACTGCAAGCATCCTTATTTCAAGACTTATGCCGAAGAGCTGGAAGCCTTGATTATGAAGGATGACAATTTGTTGGTTAACCTCAATCTTGCCTTGATTGATTTTTTTCGCAAAGTTCTGCGCATTGAAACGCCAATGGTTCGCGCTTCCACGCTTTCGGCAAAGGGAAAGGCAACCGAATTATTGGTGAATCTGTGTCAGGAAATGAAGGCAGATCGCTATCTCTCTGGTCCAGACGGGCGAAACTATCTTGAGCTTTCCCAATTTGATGCCGCCGGAATTTTAGTTGAATTCCACGAATTTAAGCATCCAGATTATGGCGGGCTGAATTTCCAGCCTTATCTTTCCACCCTTGACCTTGTTATGAACCATGGACCAGAATCTAGACGATTTATTGTCGCGGCAAATTAGCGGGGTTCTCTCTCGCATGGGGGACATCAAAAAATCCTCCACCAAGCTGCGGGTGATCGGCCTTTCAACCACAGCGAACCAGAGCAACGCAGATGTTTATATTAGCAGTTTCCGCGAGAGCGATACGCTTGCCTATGTCAGTCTTGTTTTTCGTTCGGCCCATTTTTTGCCCGAAATCATTGAGAAGCTGGACGGCGCGGCTGATTATTTTGCTCTAGATGCCGAAATAAAAAACGATCTAACCGATCTGGCTTTGCGGGCTGGAAACCTCATTAAAAAATCTGCCATTCATTATGTTCGCCCCAATGACCTGACTATCGGCGGAGTGGATATATTAAGCCAAGTCTGCCTTCCCGATATAGCAAAATCTTCGATAGCCATTTGCGGAATTGGAAATATCGGTATGGCTCTTGCCCACAGATTCCGCCAATATCATGTGGCCTCGCTGTGCCTTGTCACGCGGGATGTTACTCTCACTGCCGCACGGCTTGAAAAGAATCATCATGGCGATTTATGCCCCTTGTTGGTGACGTATGAAGAGTTCTCCAAGCGGACGATGCCCACAATAGATTTGGCCTTGTTATGCGCTTCGGCGGGCGGGGTTATGGGAGCAAATATGCTAGGCGGATTGGCTGATCGGGCAACGGTCATAGATGTTGGCGGGGGAGGGGTGACGGACGAGGCTTTGGCCATTCTCCAGCAAAGAGGAATTGCCGCCCTTTCTTTCACTGTAACCCCGCAAATCTTTTCCTATTTTCATGCCTTGCAGGAGTACAAAACGTTAAGCGCAAAACGTTCAAACCGATCGACTGGTTCGTATGTTTTGGTTTCTCTCGGACATTTGGGAAAAAGAGGCGATGTATTGGTTGATGACGCCCAGCATCCTCAGAAAATCTATGGAATATGTGATGGGTGTGGTGGCCTCTCGCCTAGCGACCTGACACTGGAAGAGATTAAGCCATGAAAACCAAGCGGTATTACGATCCCGAACAAAACCGTCTTGTCTATCTGGCGCAGGAAGCCAGCGCGGATTTCTGGGATGAAGTCTGGAATCGTGAAAAGCTAAAAAATGTCTATACCGACACTCTTCCACGGCGGCATTACATTTTGCAAACTACAAAAAGGCATCTGCCCGTGGGAGCCACTGTTCTTGAAGGAGGCTGCGGACTTGCGCAGTATAGCTATTTCCTTGGGAAGATGGGTTATAAAACCATTGCCTTAGACTATGCTGAGAAAACCATAGACTTTCTCAAAAAGAATATGCCGCAAGTGAATCCCATGCTCGGAGATGTGCGCTCTCTGGACCTTGAAGACGGGAGCCTTGATGGATATTGGAGCATCGGCGTTATTGAGCATTTCTATGAAGGGCATTTGGATATTCTCAAAGAAATGCAGCGGGTTATAAAATCCGGCGGTTATTTATTCATCACGTTTCCAACCTTGTCATGGATTAGAAAATTAAAAATCAAGATGGGGATCTTCCCGATTTGGTCAGGCAGCATGAACACGGATTGCTTTTATCAATTCGCGCTCGATTCCCAGTTTGTTCGCCGCGAATTAGAAGAATCTGGTTTTGAAATTATCTCATCCGAAGGAATTGACGGGATCAAAGGATTGCGCGACGAGTTTCCCTATGCGCGAGAGGCGATCAATTGGCTATATCAGAAGAATTGTCGTCCGGTCAATTTTATGCTGGAGATGATGGACCGTTTTTTCCTGCGCCACTTCATCAACCATGTCCATTTGTTTGTCTGCCGCCGGACGTAGAGGGAAGAAAGTGTGAAAATCTGTTTTGTCATGGCGGATTTGGGTATGGGCGGCGCACAGCGCGTGGCCTCTATTCTTATCAATGCTTGGGCAGACAGGGGAGATGAGGTTACTCTTCTTTCGCTTGGAAGGCTGGATGAGGTTTCTTTTTTTCCTTTGTGTGACCGTGTTACGGTGGTTCCTCTTGGTCTTCAAGGAAGGGGAAGAGGGATCGTTTCGGATAATGTCAACCGCCTTGATGTGCTAAGACGAAAGATAAAGGAACTATCTCCAGATATTGTTATTTCTTTCATGTCGGAAACCAATGTTCTTGTCAGAATTTCAACCTTCGGACTTGGAATTCCTGTCATCGTTTCTGAGCGGGATAATCCGTATCAAAGTCTTATTACTCGTCCGTGGCGTATACTAAGGGCTTTGGTCTATCCATTTGTCACGAGATTGGTTTGTCAGACTAAGGAGGCTAAACTTTTTTTTGGCCCCTGCGTGCCATCAGTCGTTATTCCCAATCCTTTGTTGATGAATGGGACGGTGGGGAAGGAAAAAGAAACCGAAGAAAATTTGCAGGTTATTTCTCTTGGCCGACTTGTGAAAGGAAAAAGATTTGATGACCTCATTCACGCATTTTCTAAAATTTGTGTGACAAGCCCGCAGGTCTCTCTCACTATTCTGGGAGAGGGACCGGAGAGAGCTGCTCTCGAAACACTTATTTATAATCTGGGTCTTGAGGGTAGAGTGTTCTTGCCTGGTCACGATTCTTCTCCGCTTGAACAGATGAAAAAGGCGGATATTTTTGTTTTGTCCTCGGAAGGGGAAGGTTTTCCAAATGCGCTGTTTGAAGCCATGTCTTTGGGATTGGCCTGCATTAGCAGTGATTGTTCTCCTTCTATTTCAGAGTGGGTTGTGCCTGACAAAAACGCCCTTGTTTATCCGGTGGGTGATGTGTCCGCTTTGGTGAGACTGCTCAGCCAAGTTCTGGAGGATGCGCCGTTGCGGACAGCCCTTGCGGAGGAGGGAAAGAAAATCTCACAGAAACTTTCTCTTCCCTCGATTCTGTCTCAGTGGGATGAGGTTTTTGCGGAAGTCTCTAATAGACATAATGCAAAAAAGTGATTTTTCCTCTTCAATGTGCTCAAAATCATGTACATCAGTCGGGTTTCGGATTTTCCTTGAGGCAGGTAAAAAATGGATTCAGAATTTCACATTGCGGTGATTGGACTTGGGTATGTCGGGCTTCCTGTTGCCCTTGCGCTTGCCAAGAAACATGATCGTGTCATCGGGTTTGATGTCAACGCAGCCAGAGTTTCTGAACTTGCCTCCGGAATCGATCACACTAACGAAGCAGATGGCGATGATCTGAAGGCCAGTCGGCTGAAGTTTACAACAAACCTTCAAGATATTTCCGATTGTAATTTCTACATCGTCTGTGTGCCAACGCCGATTGATGCCAATCGTCAACCGGATTTGACCCCTGTTCTCAGAGCCAGCGAAACGGTTGGAAAAGTTCTGACCCACGGCAATGTTGTGGTTTATGAATCAACCGTCTATCCCGGGGTCACCGAAGATATTTGCGGACCTCTTCTTCAAAAAATATCAGGGCTAAAGCAAGGCCATGATTTCAAGCTGGGCTACTCGCCAGAGAGAATAAACCCCGGGGATCATGAGCATTCCATCCACCGTGTTGTCAAAGTTGTTTCAGGAGAAGATGCCGAAACACTCGAAAAAGTCGCCGAAGTTTACGCCTCAATCGTTGAGGTCGGCGTGCATAGGGCCCCTTCAATCAAAGTTGCTGAATCCGCTAAGGTCATTGAAAATATTCAACGTGACTTGAATATAGCCTTGATGAACGAACTCTCGATTATCTTTGACAGGCTGGATATTCGAACCTCTGATGTTCTTGCCGCCGCACGGACCAAGTGGAATTTCATTCCCTTTACCCCCGGGCTGGTCGGGGGGCATTGTATCGGGGTTGATCCGTATTACCTCACGGCACGGGCTCAGCAGGTGGGATACGATCCCCAAGTCATTCTATCAGGACGGAGAATTAATGATGGTATGGGAGCCCATATCGCCCAGAAGCTCATTCGGCTTTTGATCCAGCGCGACAAGAAGGTAAAGGGAGCAGCCGTCGGCATTCTTGGTATAACCTTCAAGGAAAATGTGCCGGATCTGCGCAACAGCCGTGTGCCGGATATTATCGAAGAGCTGCGCAGTTACGGAATAGAGCCTGTGCTTCACGATATTCTGGCCGATGCGGGGGAAGCGCATGCTGAGTATGGCGTTTATCTTCAAGCGGATTTATCCAAGTTCAAAAATCTGGATGCCTTGATTCTCGCCGTCCCGCACCGCGCCTATTTAGCCGAAGGGCCGGATAAAATTCTGTCCCTATTGGAAGCAGATGGAATTTTTATAGACGTGAAATCTGCGTTCTCTCCCCAAGATATTTCCGCCCCAAGAGTATATTGGAGTCTTTAGAGAATCTATAATCTCCTCCGTCATAGTGAGTGCAGCGAAGCTATACGAGATTCTGGATCCCGTGTGTGCCAGCGTCCTACGGACGCGCCCACGGGATGACGGGGAAGAGATGCGCGCCCACGGGATGACCGGGGGCGGGGGATGTATCTTTTAGGCTTTCTTTCGTTTTTCGCGGTGGAGAAATCTCGCTGGTGAGAGATGAGCAAGCGTTGAACTGGGTGCAGCTTGCGGTTCTTGCAAGATCATGCGGGTCAGAATCTCCGCCCCCAAAAGCGCACTGATTAAGCCGTGGGATCCGTGAGCTGTGGTGATATAAAGTGCAGGCCAGTCTGTTTCGTGACCTTTTTCCCACGCCGATTTATCCGGCACAGAGCCAATGAGCGGCACGCGGTCTTTGGCGGCCACGCGCAGGGCAGCACGCCCCCCCAGATAAGTCATGTCTGTGCTGAAATCAGGAGAGATTCCAGATAGTTTTTCCATGACTTCGCTGTGGTCTTCTTCTCTCAAGCTGGTATCTGTTAGCCACGGCTGAAAAGTTGATCCAACGACATGACGTCCATC
>CAYZAR010000059.1:0-8327 GCA_964476455.1 uncultured Micavibrio sp. | reverse complement strand
TAGGCTCTCCTTTGAATGTCACAACATCCCAATCAAAATCAACTTTCTCGAGATTTTTAATTTTTGCTCCGACTTCCTCTTCGACTTCCCTCAAAATCCCTTGCGCTGGGTCTTCCCCCTCTTCTAGACCTCCGCCAGGCAGATGCAGAGAATCTGGATAAGCACCACCTTTTTTGTTTTGACGAATAAACAAGTAAAGGTCTCCATCGCGAATGAGCGCAGAAACGATTAGTCGTGACTTCATCTTTTCTTCATCCTTTTCTAAAAATGCACAGCCTTACCATAGGCTGAGAGGACTGATTCGTGCATCATTTCCGATAGAGTCGGGTGAGGAAAGACCGTATGCATCAATTCAGCCTCAGTCGTTTCGAGAGCTTTCCCAATGGCAAAACCCTGAATCATTTCGGTGACTTCTGCCCCGATCATATGCGCTCCGAGTAACGCTCCGGTTTTTGCATCAAAAATTGTTTTTACCAAGCCTTCAGGTTCCCCAAGGGCAATGGCCTTCCCATTTCCTGCGAAGGGGAAACGGCCAACCTTAATTTCAAATCCAGCTTCTTTTGCTTTGGCTTCTGTCAAGCCAATCGAGGCTACTTGCGGATGAGCATAAGTGCAACCAGGTATCCCTGAGCGATCAAGCGGACGCACGTCTTTCAATCCAGCAATTTTCTCAATGCAAATGATCCCCTCATGCGAAGCCTTATGCGCCAGCCACGGAGCTCCCGCCACATCGCCAATCGCATAAACTCCGGCCTCGTCCGTTTCGCAGTATTTTCCCGTGACAATCTGCCCCTTCTCAGTTTTTACTTTGGTATTTTCTAAACCAATGTCTTCAATGTTGGCCACAATTCCGACAGCGGCAATCACACGATCCACTGTGATCTTTTCTGTTTTTCCGCCAGATTCAACGTGACAGGTCACACTATTTACGCCTTTTTCAAGTTTGGCTACTTTCGCCCCTGTCAGGATTTTTATGCCCTGCTTTTCAAACGCTTTGCGTGCCAAAGCCGATATTTCCTCATCCTCAACAGGCATAATCCGGTCCATGACCTCCACCACAGTGACCTCTGCACCGAGGGTTCGATAAAAACTGGCAAACTCAATCCCGATTGCGCCAGAGCCAATTACCAGCAAAGATTTTGGCATAGCATCAGGTAGCATAGCTTCACGATAGGTCCAAACCAGCTTCCCATCAGGCTCTAATCCCGCAAGAACCCGCGCCCGTGCGCCCGTAGCAAGGATAATATGCTTACCCGTTAATACTTCTTTGCTTTTATCTTTCTTTTCAATCTCGACCTGTCCCTTGCCTCTCAGACGGCCATAGGCATCAAAAACCGTAACCTTGTTTTTCTTGAGCAAATGAGCAACACCAGAAGCCAATTGTTTTGAAACTCCGCGTGAGCGTTCAACAATTTTAGCAAGGTCAAAAGAAATACCTTCGGCTTTCAAACCGTAATCTCCTGCGTGTTTCATCAAATGATAAATCTCTGCCGACCTCAAAAGAGCTTTGGTAGGGATACATCCCCAGTTGAGACAAATCCCTCCAAGATGATTGGCTTCGACCACTGCGGCCTTCATCCCCAGTTGCGCCGCACGAATGGCCGCGACATAGCCCCCTGGCCCACCGCCAATCACAATCACATCAAAATTTGTATCAGGCATTTTATACTCTACTCTCTATCTCATTCTTTTGGTTACATCGGTCAAGCCGCCAGAAACTTCTATTAGCTGTAGTAAAAGTTCAGTCGGGTAATCGGGCATATCGTGAGCATCTACTCCTCTACGCCCTCTGTGGGGGCGATCAATGTTATCAATCACCACTTCGCCCCGATTGCAGAATTCAGCAAAACCTCTTACATCGCTTTCACGAATGTATTCATCTTTGGCAATATGAAGAAAGTTAAACCGGATAGATCCGGGCAGGGCCGCTACTCTCTGAGGAAGAAATCTATAAATATTTTTTATAGCCATCTGAAAAGAAGCTGGATCGTCACTCAAACCAATTTTTTCAGTAACTGCAGAAGAGGTAAGAAAATCCTCATGCCAGATCCGCATAATATTTTCTTCATCGCTTCCATGAAGGGTTCCTAACGCCGGAGCCAAGAGAGCGCAGGCTCTAATTCTCTCCAAAATGTGATGCCCTCCCTCGTGCAAGTTCGCAAGGCTATTCAAGAGAGCCACAGCTCCAAAAGAATGACCAAAAATATAAATATTGGAATAAGCAAAACCAACATCTTCAAGAGCCACCTGAGGCTCGACAAGCCACTCAGCGAGAGAAGAAGGTTTGCCTCCAATCCATCCATCGTGATGATGAGTTGTCGCCTTAGGATATTGCTCGGTATTGAGAATAAAATCAGAGTGTGGACCATCCAGAATAGTTCCGTTATGCCGCAAGATAATCTGGGTATAATCCTCTTCTCGCACATGATCGGCATGAGCTTGCTCATAAATTGTTGCCCCGCCCCCGGGAAAACCCGGGCAGAACAAAATAAGATCCCCTGATTCACTAGGCGGATGAATTACACGCGCATCAACCGTTTGGTTACCGCTTTTGAATCTCTTCCACTCAGTCCATGCTTCACGCATTTTCTATACCAACATGGAAACAGGGTTTTCGATGTATTGCTTAAAGAACTGAAGAAACTCAGCTCCCACTGCTCCATCTACGGCGCGATGATCCACAGAAAGGGTGACGGTCATAACCGTTGCCAGCTCGATTTTTCCGTTTTGCACGATCGGCTTTTCAATGCCGGCCCCTACCGCCAGAATGCAGGCTTGAGGTGGGTTTATAATGGCTTGAAAATTGGTAACTCCGAACATCCCCAAATTCGAGATGGAAAAAGTCCCGCCTTGAAACTCTTCAGGCTTCAGTTTTCCTTCCCGCGCCCGACCTGCCAAATCTTTCATCTCGGATGAAATCTGCGCAAGACCTTTTGTTTCAGCGGCCTTGATAATCGGAGTAATCAAACCATTCGGCGTTGCAACCGCCACCGAAATATCAGCATGGTCAAATTGCAAAATAGCCTCGTCTGTCCATGCAGTGTTTGCTGCAGGGTAGGCTTTCAAAGCCATAGCCACAGCCTTGATGACAAAATCATTGACGGAGAGTTTATAGGCTCCCTTCCCCTGATCATTCAAAGCAGAGCGAGACAGCAAAAGATTCGTAAGATTACAATCCACCGACAAATAAAAATGAGGAACGGATTGTTTGGATTCCAGCAATCGCCGCGCCACAACTTTTTTGATGGTGTTGTTCGGTAATTCTTTGTAAGTCATACCGTAAGCATCCGCGAGAGATTTTGCATTTGGTCCAGAAGAAAGCGGTGAGGACGCAGATTTCGCGGCAGTTTGTTTTTCGGGGACGGTTTCTAAATCTTGTTTTACAATCCGTCCATGAGGACCGGATCCTTTGACCGATTTCAAATCCACTCCTTTTTGTTCAGCTATGCGCCGCGCTAGAGGTGTGGCAAAAACTCTCTCTCCCTCTGCAACCGGAACTGTTTTTTGTGGTGCGGAGACAGGAGGGGAGGGCAAAGCGGGTTCCGGATTTGTATTGACCGGAGGGGCGGATTTAATCACAACGGACTCCTCTCCCTCCTCCAACAAAATAGCAATCGGGGTATTCACGGCAACACCAGAAGTTCCTGCCTGAATTAAAATTTTGCCAAGCTTGCCTTCATCAGCGGATTCAACTTCCATCGTTGCCTTGTCGGTTTCGATTTCGGCAATCACGTCGCCAGATTTCACCATATCGCCCTCTTTTTTGAGCCATTTGGCCAATGTTCCCTCGGTCATCGTGGGGGATAAGGCAGGCATCAATACATTTACAGACATTTTTTATTCCTCAAAAACTAACGATAACAAACCTTCTTCACGGCTCGGACAATGCCCTCGACCTGTGGCATCGCAAGCTTTTCTAAATTCGTGGCATAAGGCATGGGAACATCTGCTGCGCAAACACGGGTTGCAGGTGCATCCAGATAGTCAAAGGCTTCTTCATTCACAAGGGCTGCAATCTCAGACCCTATTCCTGCGAAGGGCCATCCCTCCTCAACGCTCACAATGCGATTGGTTTTCTTCACGCTCTCAAGAATCGTATAGCGATCAAGTGGGCGGATGGTGCGAAGATTAATCACCTCAGCATCAATGCCTTCTTCCGCCAGTATTTTTGCAGCTTCTAAAGATTTTCCAACCATGACCGAAAAAGAAACGATGGTCACATCTTTTCCTGTGCGTTCAATTTTGGCGCGGCCAATGGGAATCACAAACTCATCATCCACTGGGGTTTCAAAAATCTGGCCATACATCAATTCATGTTCCAAAACCACAACAGGGTTCGGGTCACGTATAGCAGCTTTCATCAAACCTTTGGCATCAGCTCCCGACCACGGAGCAACAACTTTAAGCCCGGGAACATGAGCAAACCATGAAGCGAAACACTGGGAATGCTGAGCCCCAACCTTGCCCGGAGCCCCATTTTGACCACGAAAGACAATGGGACAGCCCAGCTTCCCTCCAGCCATGTAAAGAGTCTTGGCTGCGGAATTGATGATATGGTCCATAGCCTGCATAGCAAAGTCCATGCTCATAAACTCAATGATGGGGCGAAGGCCGGACATAGCCGCCCCTACGCCAAGCCCAGCAAAAGCGTGTTCGGTAATAGGGGAATCGATAATTCGTTTAGGACCGAACTCATCCAACATTCCTTGGGAAACCTTGTACGCCCCGTTATACTCAGCCACTTCCTCGCCCAGCAGAAAAACGTTTTTATCTTTGCGCATCTCTTCACTCATCGCCATGCGCAAGGCTTCGCGCACTTGCATGGCAGAAGTGTTAGCCATGAACTTTCCTTCATCAAATGGAGGTGGCTCAATAACAACGCCTTGCGCATAAAGTACATCACGGTTGGCAATAACTCTCCCCGCTGTTTGCTCGACCACAATCGTTGAAGTTAAAGATGTCGCAATTGGCGCGTTATTAGGAATACAGGGAATATCAAGTCGTGCGCAGGATTCCGCGCTAACACCAGTTTCGCCTTCTTCTAGTAAGACCGCAATTGGTGTGTTGACTGCAACAGCCTGCGAACCTTCACTGACCAAAATTTTTCCAAGAACCCCTTCATCGACAGCCTCAACTTCCATTGTCGCTTTGTCCGTTTCGATCTCGGCGATGGCTTCTCCGGCTTTGACTTTGTCACCCTCTTTTTTAAGCCAACGGGACAAATTTCCTTCGGTCATCGTAGGAGAGAGGGCTGGCATTAAAACTTGTACAGACATTTTCTTTTTTCCTTTGAATCTCTTAGCTCTCAACAACGACATCGGTCCACAATTCAGATTCATCAGGCAAAGGCGAGTCCTGAGAGAACTGAGCGGCATGGGCCACTATATCTTTGACCTCTTTATCAATCGGCTTCAGATCGTCCTCGGTGACACCATGTTCATCAAACAAGACTTTCTTAAGCCCCTCAATTGGGTCACGTTGCGTCTTGAACTCTTCGACCTCTTCCTTGCTACGGTACTTTTGAGGATCTGACATAGAATGTCCGCGATATCGATAGGTAACCATTTCAAGAATGTAAGGACCGTTACCCGTACGAATATCTTCAAGGGCACGACTCGCCGCCCCACGGACAGCGAAGATGTCCATTCCGTTTACTTTTTCTCCTTTGATGCCAAAGCCCTCACCGCGACGATAAAACTCTCCGGCAGCATGACGTTTCGTACTCGTCCCCATGCTGTATTGGTTGTTTTCAACGATATACAAGACTGGAAGGTTCCACAGTGCCGCCATGTTATAGCTTTCCGCGACTTGTCCTTGATCGGCGGCTCCATCGCCCATATAGGCAATCGCCACGCCTCCATCTTCTTTGTATTTATGCGCGAAGCCAAGACCGGTCCCAATTGAAATTTGGGCTCCAACAATTCCATGGCCTCCATAAAAATTATTCTCGACTGAGAACATATGCATGGACCCGCCCTTCCCACGAGAACAGCCACCCTCACGACCCGTCAGTTCCGCCATAACCTCTCCCGCATCAATTCCACTAACTAACATATGTCCGTGATTGCGGTAAGCGGTAATGACGGTATCCTGAGGCTTCTGGACCGACTGAACACCAGTAACCACAGCCTCTTGGCCAATATAAAGGTGGCAAAACCCGCCAATTAAGCCCATACCGTAAAGCTGCCCCGCCTTCTCTTCAAAACGGCGAATAAGCAACATATCGCGGTACAGTTTCTTCATCTCTGCCGGAGAAGGCTGTTGTGAACTGTTGGAGGAAGATGCCGGAACGGCTTTAAGGCTGTTTGTCTTCATATCGCCCTTCTTTGATTTGGATGACACAGATACACTCCTGATGCTCTAGTAAACCCTATCTGCTACACGATTTAAGGAAGTCTGACCATAGAAAAACGACTGCTTTTTGCGGCGCAGCACATTGTTTTTGCAAGGATTTTTTGAAGGCAACGAGTGTACCAAGCTTCTATTTGGTATGAGGAACAATGTCCTTTTCGCCAACCCGACGAAAACCAAGAACAATGCGGGCCCTCTCTTCCAGAAGATCTTTATTAATTGAGGAGGGACGCAACATGGAAACTCTGGTTTCCAGTGCTTTGCGTTCATCCGACAGCCGCAGTGTCTCATGCTCTAGCTGAGAGACAGTTTTTTGCAGGCTGATATAGCGAATATAACTCCGCTCTCCCTGCAAAAGGTGATAGGAAAAATAGAGAAACAGGCCCATCCCGAGCAAAGTCAGGAAATTCTTACGTATCAAAGAATGTTGTTCAAGCAGACGTTTCATTCAAACAGTGAATCATGCACGACTCCACCGCGTCAAGATAATTCGCAGAAGACTCAATTTCGTTAGGAAAAGAGAACAGGACCCTGCTCCCACCCAGAGTTTCGGCTGATTCAGACTATTTGTAAAAGCATTTTTTAAGTATTCACAAAAAAACCCCTCGCTATGAGGGGTTTTTCGGTAATCATCCAGTCAAGCCTAAGCCGCATTTTTGCGAGACATTTTGGTTGGCATGGAACGTAAAATAGAGCTTCCAGCATATTTCGCCGTAGGGCCCAATTTTTCTTCAATCCTCATCAGTTGATTGTATTTGGCAATCCGGTCCGAACGGGAAAGAGACCCTGTTTTAATTTGACCCGCATTGGTTGCCACAGCCAAATCAGCAATAATCGAATCCTCAGTTTCGCCAGAACGGTGAGAGAGAATAACCCCCATTCCTGCTTTCTGAGCCATTTGAACGGCTTCAAGTGTTTCGGTCAACGTTCCAATTTGGTTTACTTTTACCAAAATGGCGTTAGCCGATTTTTCAGAAATCCCTCGCGCCAAGCGTTTCGGGTTAGTGACAAACAAATCATCTCCCACCAATTGAATTTGGTCACCACAAGCACGGGTTAGGTTAGCCCAACCGTCCCAATCGTCTTCAGCCAGCCCATCTTCGATAGACACAATCGGGTATTTTGCCATCAAGTCTTGGTAATAGGCAATCATCTGGTCTGTAGAGAGAACCTTCCCCTCGCCCTCGAGATGATATTTGCCGCCTTTGAAAAACTCCGTTGAAGCGACATCCAAAGCAATCATGACATCTTCCCCGGGAATGTAGCCTGCTTTTTCAATTGAGCTCATGATAAAATCAAGAGCTTCATAAGATGACTTAACCGCAGGGGCAAAGCCTCCCTCATCGCCAACATTGGTATTCATACCCGCTGCCGAAAGGTTTTTCTTGAGGGCATGGAAAACTTCAGCTCCGTAGCGAATCGCCTCAGCTTCTGTAGGGGCCGAAACTGGAACAATCATAAACTCTTGGAAATCAACTGGATTGTCGGCGTGCTTGCCCCCATTGATAATATTCATCAAGGGAACTGGCAAAACGTGAGAGTGAATACCACCAACGTAGCGGTACAAAGGCTGGTCAAGCTCTTCGGCCATCGCCCGCGCTGTGGCAAGAGAAACCCCCAAGATTGCATTGGCCCCAAGACGACCTTTGTTTTCGGTTCCATCCAAATCAATCATGATCTGGTCAATGAAAGACTGTTCTTCAGCATCAAGGCCCGTCAAAGCATCGGCAATTTCGGTGTTCACATTATTAACAGCCGTTTCAACACTCTTGCCGCCGTAGTATTCCTTCCGTTCATCACGAAGTTCAACGGCCTCATGCGCTCCGGTGGAAGCACCAGAGGGAACAGCAGCCCGCCCCATCGCTCCACTTTCTAGGACAACATCCACTTCAACGGTAGGATTGCCTCGGCTATCGAGAATTTGGCGGGCGAAAATATCAATAATAGCAGTCATTTTATACTCTCCTTGGGTGAAT
>CAYZAR010000058.1:0-8480 GCA_964476455.1 uncultured Micavibrio sp. | reverse complement strand
GTTTTGACCAATCCATCTCGTACGCATACACAGCAGAAGTGGCATCACAAAAGGTTAGTCCCTTGCGATCAGGCTTAATCCAGTCATGATTTGGAATGCGTACACCGGATGTTGTCCCGTTCCATGTAAAGATCACATCACGATCTGTATCTACTTGTTCAAGATCTGGTAACTCTCCGTACGCAACCTTGAAGATTCGAACATCAGGAAGTTTTAACTGCGTTGTTATGTCTTCCAACCACTCCCCCCCGAAATTTTCCCATGCCAGAACATCCACACCTCGTTCGCCGAGCAAGGACCACATGGCCATTTCAATCGCTCCGGTATCGGAACCCGCGACAATTGCGATTTTATAATCTGCAGGAATTTCAAGTGTACTCCGGTGACGTTCAATAAGATCTTTCAGCCGCGCTTTCCCCTCACTTGAACGGTGAGAACGACCAAGAAGAGCCGATTTAAGAACATCCACACTCCATCCCGGGCGTTTGGCACAAGGGCCAGACGAAAAGTTTGGGCAATGGGGCTTGAGGGAAGGTTTGAGGGTAGAAGAACCAGACATGATTTGAGCTTTCCTTTTGAATAGTCTTTCATTTTTATCATGCCGCGCCTTGCTTACCAAGATGGAAAACCGAGCTTGGCTCTTCTCTTGTCATGGACTATGGTTGTCAGCATGAATTCTGTTCTTGTTTTTGTTTCGGGGGCTGTAGATCACCCTTTGGCAGCTCATCACCTTGCCAAGGTTGAGCACCTGCTGGACGAGGCCCATGTCGAACTTTTCGCAAACCCCGAGTGGTTACACCTGCACAAAGCCGCAGAAATGCAAATTGAGGGAAGCCTCTCCCCTGCCCAATTCACCCATTTGCGGCACACCTTAGGGGAAGAATCCATTGACGTTTTTATGCTGCCCCAACAAGGACGGAAGAAGAGCCTGTTGCTTGCAGATATGGATGCCACCATTGTCACCACAGAAACTCTTGATGAATTAGCCGATTTTGTAGGCCTAAAAGAAAGGATTTCTGAGATTACACAACAGGCCATGCGAGGAGAATTGAACTTCCACATGGCCTTAAACGAGAGAGTCTCTCTCTTAGAAGGGCTCCCCCTTTCCGCGCTTGAGAAAACGGCCGCCTCAACACAGTTAAGCTCAGGAGCTGAGACATTAGTTAAGGTCATGAAAAACAACGGAGCAACCTGTGTTCTGGTCTCCGGAGGTTTTACCTATTTCACCGAAAGAATTGCCCAACAATGCGGATTTCAAATCCACCACGGCAATCACTTGGACATCAAAGACGGTGTTTTAACCGGAAAAGTTTTGCCTCCTTTTCTGGATAAAAACGCCAAATACTATTTTCTGCAGAAATATGCCGCCGAACTGGGACTAGCCGCCGATGAGACTCTGGCAATTGGCGATGGGGCAAACGACCTACCCATGTTGCAAGGTGCGGGATTGGGGCTTGGTTATCACCCAAAACCCCTTGTTTACGAGAGCATCTCTAACACGATTATTCATACAGATTTAACTTCTGCCTTGTATGTTCAAGGATATACCGAGGCCGATCTGAAATCGGCTTTTGTCACCGAATCAGAGCCTAGAAATGACTGAACAGCCCAAAATTCGTTTTAAGGTCACCGATGACCAATTGGAAGAGCTGATCCACCGCTATTGTCGGGACTTTACCCAATGGGCGCGGATGGGGCGTTTTGACCCGATCACTGGACGTGACGAACAAATAGACCAATCCATCCTGATTATTTTGCAAAAAGGACGAAAAAATGTTGCCCTTCTGGCTCCGGCTGGGGTGGGTAAAACAGCTCTTTGCGCAGGCCTTGCGCAGAAAATTGTTGCCAATCAAGTTCCCGAGTATCTCAAAAACGCACGGGTTCTCGAAATTGATTTGGCGGCAATGGCGGCCGGAACATCGGGGCCTGCAGAGTTTCAAGCGCGATTCCTGCCTCTTTGCAAAGGCGCGGCAGAGCGGTATCATGATCCGGCCTATCCAAAATTTATTCTCTTTCTTGATGAGATGCACCAAATTATGCCCTCTTGCGAAGCAAGTTCCTATAAGGGACTCTCCGAGGTCATGAAACCCTACCTAACAGTAGGGGATTTGCACGTCATTGGAGCAACCACCCTTGATGAGTTCCGTATTTACGTGGCTCCGGACCCTGCCATGGATCGCCGCTTTCAGAAAGTCTTTCTGCCAATCCCAGATGTCCCTCAAACCATAGACATCATGAAGAATCTTAAAGCAGGATACGAAAAACACCACCGCATTACCGTCAGCGACAAATCTATCGAAGTTATTGTCAACTGCACCGAACAGCATATGAGAAAACGGAACCAGCCCGATAAATCCATTATCATGATGGATGCAGCTATGGCACATCATGTTAAGGAACACGGAATCGGCGGCGAACTTGACCTTAACTCGGTTTATTACATGATCTCTAAAGAGACCGGCATCCACCCAGAAGCCTTGAAAAAATAGCAGGTAGTTTATTTTTCGACTGTTTCGCCCTATGATCTCGGCTTGAGAAAAGCGAGATTGTATGGTGCAGGTAGAAAAAGTTCTTCATGTTGTAGCAGGAAGCGGAAAGGGCGGGGCAGAAACGTTCTGCCTTGACGCGATTAAAGCCTTGCATGACGCAGGAATAAAACAACACATCATTTGCCGCGCTCATCCGCATTACCTTGCCGCCTTTCGTGAAAGAGGTATTCCGTACGACACCCTCTCTTTTAGCTGGCTATCTCGCCTTTTTAATGGGCCGTATTTGATCCGCAAACGGGTCAAGAGCTTTGAACCCAATTTGGTTCACGCGTGGATGGGGCGAGCTGCCTCTTTTATTCCATCCAAGCTTCCTGTTCCTGTTCTTGGCTGGTTTGGTGGATATTACGGACTAAAGCGTTACCGAACATCTGACTGTTACATGGGCGTAACCCGCGACATTGGACGCCATCTCGTAGAAAAAAGCAAAAAGCCGGATCGGTGTTTTGTGGTCCACACTTTCGGAACACTCGAACCAAGCCCCCCCGTTTCCAAAGCAGATTTTAATACGCCAGAAGAGGCTCCGGTGGTTCTGCTTCTTTCGCGAATGCACTGGAAAAAAGGTGTAGATACCCTGCTCAAAGCCGCCCAAAAACTGGAAGGGGTCTATTTCTGGCTGGCCGGAGATGGTCCAGACATAGAAAAATACAAAGCCTTGTGCCACGAGTTGAGGCTGGACGAACGCGTTCGTTTTTTAGGCTGGCGGCACGATCGAGCTTCTCTCCTAGAAAAAGCAAATGTTTGTACCCTGCCCTCTCGCTATGAACCTTTTGGGACGGTAATCGCCGAAAGCTGGTTTTCCGGTATTCCATTGGTTGCCGCCAAAGCGGCGGGAGCTAAGCAATATGTTACTCATGATTTTGATGGTTTATTGTGTGAAATTGATGACGCAGACGGCCTTGCAGAACAACTGCGCCGAGCCCTTCAAGACCATGATCTGCGCACCCGCCTAATCGAGAATGGCAAAACAACCTATCAGACATTATTCAGCCGCAACGTGGTCGTCAAAAGTCTGATCGAAGCCTATGAAAAAATCATTGCCCTTGGAAAAAAATAACCAAGATCACACAACAGTGTTAACAATGTGGTCAGGGAAAATTTTGCGGGCCAGCTCTGTATCGCGAAACCCCAAGGTTTCGGCAGCGGGAAGACAATCTTCAAGGATTTGCAGCAAATGCGCCTCGTTAAGAGGATCGGGCATTCGGCGAAAGAATGGGTCACATAAAAGTGTTCTGGCGATCGGAGCCAAATAGCATTTTTCATTTAATTCTGGGGTGGGCAACCGCGAGAGGCGCAAAACATCCTCAGCTTTTAGGGAACGAGACACACCAGAGGTAACTCCCCGACGAAATTCTTCATCCATTGCCTCAAGGGTTTGATGGTCCAGTTCTTCAAACCGTCCTTCTTCTTCCATCCAGCGCAGCATCAGGTGAGCAAGGAGAGAACCATCTTCAACCATATCCGGATGGCGATCAGCCATTGCCCGAAACGCACTACAAAGATCCCCCAGATCAGAAACAATTAGCGAATGCCACAAGGTTGGAAATTCCGCCTGATCCAGCTCCCATGCAGCGGTAAGAAGTATCAAATCCTGATCGCCACGGCGAAGCCTTTCCCACAAAATTCGGTCTTCAACAGCTAGGTTCTCACTATTTTGAATCCCAACCATACTGTGCCAAATTAGACGCAACCCTCGCAGCATTTCGGACAAAAACAAGAAAGCTGCCTCAGGAGAACGAGCAAAAGTCTGTGCCGAAGGAGAAAATCTTGGCAAAATGAGAATCCGCAACTGGGGGTCAAGAACGCACTGTCCTGAATCAATATCGTCAACCTCTAAAGACCATTCCTCAATTCTGGCTTCGGCAATTAAGGCTCTAGCCACCGCACTTTCTGTGAGAAGGGATAAGGCCCAAATCAAAATATCTTCATCTGTCGCTAAGCGAAGAACGGTATCTTCCTCATCGCCGTCTTCAAGGAGTTCGGCCTGATCCTCCGCAAGTTGAAGCAAGTCTTCCAAAGCGTAAGCTTCGCCTTCCTCATAGACGTCTTCATCGTCCATCAAGAAAAAATCATCGTCCATCAATGCGGAATCGCTGGAGAACCCAGCTTGAGAAATAAACATACGGTACTCTTATACTACGATTAGTCTCCTCTCGGAAGACTCAGAAAAACAACATCCCCGCCCGCACCTGTCGTACCGTTGGCACGAGAGGAAGGTAAATTAGTACCATCCCGATTCGGCAAAGGAATAACAAGAGCAGAAGGCTTGGAATCTTTGACGGGAAGAGAAGGTTTAACTTCTTTTTCAGCTTCAGTGAAAGAGCGTTCAAACTTAATGAACCACAAGAAATTGGCGTTCGCACGGTCCCGAACATCGGTAAACACTGGGTCAGCAATAATCTGGTTAACAACCGGAGTCAGATAATTTTGGCCGAAAGGCATTTTTCCTAACGCCTTGAGCAAATCAAGAGCAATCATGCGCGATGCTTCAACATTATCACTGAAGGCGTATCCCTGATAGTCAGCCAGCATTTGTTGAATGAGCTGACGATCAGCCTTGCGACACCGTTCAGACAGGAACCAAGACTCCAGCGTTGCTCTAGCCGCTGATCCAGAGTGAATCGAGCGAAAGTCAGAAATAGCCTCCCGTGCAAAAGCGCGGCTAAGATCAGAAAGCGGAGAGTTTTCAAGACGCATCCACGCGCTTTTTTCACCTGAAAGTTGCAGCTCCCAAGCAACCCGAACCATCGCTGCAATTTGATCAGCCGTTTGTGCACGATTGATTAGAACCGCAAAGTCAGGATGGAAGGCCAAGGGGTGAAGACCCGCACCATTCTTGTGCTGCCACATCCGGCGCAGTTCGCGAGCGGCTAAAAGAACCTGTAAAGAAAGATCAAGATCGGGTCGTATCCAGATAACTTGTCCAGCGCGATCATAAGAAGCATCCATCACTTGGCGCGAAGGAGAAAGTTTGACGCCCTGCAGCGCGGCTAAAGACAAAAACTGAGAGGCCAAGCGACTCTGTTGCAAAACTTTCAGCAACGGATCAAGGGAGGGAGATACAGAACAAACGCGCTCAGTAGCGAAACTTGCATCCTCAAGGAACAAGCGAGACGTGTTGTTTTCAGGAACAACAAAATCTTTGGCGATCTTCTCATACGCCTCTGTTTTTTCCCGAAGCTGAGCAATATCGCGCTCCAAAGCCTGCAGAACAGGATCGTCGAAGAGCATATCCTCATCGGTCACGTCCTCAAAATCGCTGTAAAACAAGGGCTGATCGCTGATCCATGTGCAACGAACCGGCTGGCTGTTATTCAGCGTGTAGGCAAAACGACAATCGGCCAACTGCCAGATCTGCAGCTCAGATGTGTCGCTACGATTATCGTCAGATCCAGAATTCTTGCCCATGTCCCCTTCCACCTCACCAGTGGCCTATCCCTAACTCTCAGTGTACACGTGTCTGATAAACAGATCCTAAACATCGCCTTAGTTGCTTATAGTTAGTCTGTTTGTTCACGGAACCATCCTAGCCGGAGAATCTTAATAGAAGGTGAGCAGCACAAAAAATATGTGGTTTTTTATCCCCAACCGCCCGCAACGCCCTAAAAACGAAAGGTTCTTTTGATAAATCTTGTTTTGTCACCTCTGGAAACTATATAGTCTGGAGAAGAAGACAGTGCCGCAGAGTGTGGGCTGTCGGGGTTTTGACTTAAACTCGCTCATAACCGAGGGGTTGATAATGACAGCGCGTATTTCTCTTTTTGACTCTCCTCTCTTTTTGGGATTTGACCAATATGAAAGGACATTGGACCGAATTAAGAAGACAGCTCAAGAGGGATATCCCCCCTATAATATTGAACAAACTGGCCCAAATGGTCTGCGAATCACTCTGGCTGTTGCCGGCTTCACCATGCAGGACATGGATGTAGAGATAGAACAAAACCAGCTAACTGTCCGTGGCAAGCAACAAGACGATTCCGATCGCGTTTATTTACACAGAGGAATTGCCGCTAGGCAGTTTCAAAAAGCCTTTGTCTTGGCCGATGGTATCAAAGTTTTGGGCGCAACACTTGATAATGGCCTACTTCACATTGATATGGAAAGAGTTGAACCTGAACGTCACGCCAGAAAAATTGAAATCTCTGCCCAATCTCCGTCGGTAACTGTGTCAGGACGAGCTGGGACTAAGGTCATTGAGGACCAATCCGGCTCGCCATCTAGACCGAACGAAGATGGCTAATCAGATTTTTAGCTTTTAGAAAGCTTTTTCACTAAAAAAATGCTATCCTATGCAGGAAAGGATCTTAAACCATGAACCAAAGCAGCGACTCCCCTCACCGCATTCTGCGCAGCCTGTCTCCCCGTGCTTTCCTTGCTTTTGGAGTGGACCGCGTTGCCTATATCAAGCTGGTTACCATCGAGAATCGTCCGGCTTATGCTCTCCACGCCGCAGACGGCACGCCGCTTTCCCTGATTGATACGTTTGAGGGAGCCGTAGTTGTGGCCCAACAGAACGATCTAAGCCCCGTTTCTCTGCATTAATAGGATAGAACGCGCTCTCACTTTGCCCTGTTTCATCTATATCTTTTCTTGACAAATTGGTTATGAAAATATATGGTCCAGACATGGAAAACCCGTTTGACCTGAGACGTTATTTTGCCCTGACAGTTATGGGAGGCGTGTTCTTTAGCTCCTTTGCAAACGCTGCCCTTGATTCCGTTGAACAAGCAACAGTCAACCGAATGGGGAAACACGGCGTAACGAGTTTTCTGCTTCTCAATAAGGCCAAGGGAAACTTGGTTATTGTTGAAAACGGGAAAGAAAAAGGCCGGATACCAGCCCTGTCTGGAAAACACAGAGGTGACACACTGCAAGAAGGTTTATCCATCACCCCTTCTGGGGTTTTTCCCCTCAGTCCTGAAAACGGCCCAGACCAGATCTACCCAGCCATCAGTTTTTACAAAGAGGGGAACTCTTCCTATGTAATCCATCCGGTTTCTGGGGCCCGCGTGCCCAAGATACTGGGAGGATCACCTCAAGACAAACGCGTAACCGCTGGGTGTATAAACGTAACCATAAAAGATTTCTCAAGACTGTTCGACTTTGCTTCGAGTGACCGCAATCAGACTTTTCACGATGCCGAGGGCCAACCCATCATGGCTGGAAATTTTCTTGCTGTCATGGAAGAGCAACCTCTTGCTCACAAACCAAAATAAATTGACATAATTTTAATAGTTTGATAGGATCCCTTCTCGAAAAAGATAGGAAATTAAATTATGGGACTCCCCGCCGGAAGACTTAGAAAGTTAACAGAGGTTTTTATGCTCGGGGCAGGACTTGCCCTTTCAGGCTGCGCCACAACGCAGCTTAACACCGAAACTTGCATGGCAGACACAGGCTACCAAGGAAGGTTTCTTTCCTATAATTCCGGCACAAGCTTTCAGGAAGATTGTTCGCTCGGAAAAACGGCCGCCGCAATAGTCGATATGCGCAACAAGGACGGAAGTCTCAAACCTACAGCACCTTTGTTCGATGCCAACTTTCGTAAAAATCTCCCCGCAGGGGCCATACCTCATTACGACTTTTTCCTCAGACAATATGGGATCACACAGCAAGCACTAAAAGAGATTATGCAGAACCCTCCCTCTCAAGACCACGCCGCACAGTACGGTCTTTCCTGTAAAGAGGTTGGAGGAAAAAAGATCTGCGATTTTACTAATACACTTAAGCTTGAGGCTAATTAAAGAGGCTTCCAACATTATTCTGTTTGAAGCCAGCAAAGCCTGAGGTAAAAGAGAGATCGATTGATTTTTTCGTGAGGAATTCCATGCGGTTTTTTATCCTGTGTTTTGCCCTGTTGGTTAGCGCATCTTGTCCATTGCCAGCTTTCGCCCAAGAAAAAGCTGTTCCCCCGCTTCCTGCCCCTCTTAAGAC
>CAYZAR010000057.1:4487-8515 GCA_964476455.1 uncultured Micavibrio sp. | reverse complement strand
AGAAGCTCTTTATCGCCTATGCTCTTTGAATCATTCTTATTTGGATCAGCTATATCTAAAATGTTCCGTTCTCGTCAGGTTCACTCGCTTGATCTCCTGTGGTGATGGGAGCAATACCAAAGGCTAGCGAGGACAAATCCTCGGTGGTTTGTTGGTTTTCTTTTTCAAGCTTCCGGTACTGGTGCAAAATAATCGGAATAGAGCTGAGATAAACCACAGAAACAGCTGTTAAGGTAACCCACGGCGCGTGGATCAAGGCTGCGATATAAAGCCCCACCAATGCCATGACTGGCACAGTCATGCGCGAGGGGACTTTGAGATATTTCAGTGAGAAAGTTGGAATCCGGCTAACCATCATGGCCGAAATAAAAATGGCCCAAATGGCAATGATGGGAGTAGCAAAAGAAAACGCCTTTGCTGTATCGGCTCCAATTAAGAACCAGATATAAACCGGAAGCAGGGAAAGAATGGCTCCGGCTGGAGTTGGAATACCTGAAAAATAGCGTTTTTTCCAAAGAGGTGTTTCATCGGCGCGTTTGGCCATGACGTTAAAACGGGCAAGGCGCAGCGCGGCAGCCATTGGGATGGCAATAACCGCAATCCATCCGAGGCGGCCAGCTTCATCAAGAGCCCAACCATATAGGATAAGAGCGGGCGCAACCCCAAAAGACAGAAAGTCAGAAAGGCTATCGAGTTCTGCACCAAATTCGCTGGAGGCTTTAAGAGCCCGCGCAATAGCTCCATCCAGAACGTCAAATACTCCGGCAACGAGCATCATCATAATAGCTTTGTCGAAATCTCCGTTAATGGCACTCTGGATGCTGGTCATGCCTGAAATAAGGGCCATCAAAGTAATTGTATTCGGGATAATTCTCTGTAATCCCACCATTTGGGGAGCGGAAGAAGGAGGAAGAGACGAGTCCATAGAATGCTTTCCTTTTGGATAGGAGTTAGATTCTTTCTGCTTCGCGAGCAGGTTCTTGAGATGTTAGGTCCGCCAAAATAGTCTCACCACCAACGGCCCGCTGACCAACGCAAACCATAGGCGCAACTCCCTTGGGCAAGTAAACATCCATCCGGCTGCCGAAACGAATAAGCCCGTAACGTTCTCCGGTTTTTACGTCATCTCCTTCTTTCAGGTCACAAATAATCCGGCGGGCAACAAGCCCAGCAATTTGAACAAAAGCAAAATCGGTTCCATCTTCAAGAGAAAGAAGAGCGGAACATCTCTCGTTTTGCATACTGGCACGATCATCTCCGGCATTCAGAAAAAGTCCTGGTTTGTAGACGATTTTTTTGACCTTTCCCGAAACAGGAACACGGTTGACGTGCACATCGAACACACTCAGAAAAATGCTGATGCGCGTAAAATCTCCGTCTTCTTCTTCGTTGTCGTTATCCGCGTTCGTGCGCAGCTCTTTGGGAAGTTGACAAGCTTCGGTAATCAAGGTGACACGCCCATCAGCAGGAGAGACAATAAGGCCTTGACGTTTGGGAACGCTGCGCACAGGGTCGCGGAAAAAGTAGAGACACCAGAGCGTTAAGACCAGTCCAAGGAGGCCGAGCCCTTCCGAAACCATCGCAAGAAAGATAGAGACGACGGCAAAGCCTATAATAAAAGGCCAGCCCGCTTTGTGAGTAGGAACAAAAACAGTTTGTCGAATGGTCTCTTTTAGGTCGTGGAGAGTTTTTTCAACTACCTCATTGCTCATTTTCAAATTCCGTTCGTTATCTGCCGTTGATTTCGTTGTCCGAAGTCTGTATGGAATTGAGGCCGGACGCAACATCTTTCCGTGCCTAACTAGACCAGAAAGTACTCTTCAGATGACTCAAATCAAATCAGTTTGTGTATACTGCGGTGCATCGCAAATTTCAAACCCTCGTTTCAATGCGCCGACTGATGCTCTGGGGGCGGCTTTGGCCAAGGCTGGTATAACGCTTGTCTATGGAGGGGGAAGCCCGGGCCTCATGGGGCGGGTTGCCAATGCGGCTTTGGCTGAAGGCGGCAAAGTCGTTGGGGTTATCCCTGAGCATATTCTGAAAATAGAAGTGCGCCACAATAGTTTAACCGAACTATATGTTGTCCCGAGTATGCATATTCGCAAACAGATGATGGCCGAACGTGCGGATGCGTTTGTTATTTTTCCAGGAGGGATTGGTACGCTTGAAGAAGCGTTTGAGATTCTGACATGGAGGTTTTTAGGAATCCATGACAAACCAGTTATTGTGGCCAACATTGATGGATATTGGGACCCATTTCTCCGTCTTTTTGATCATATGGGAAAAGAAGGATTTACCCGTCAAGAACATCGCGATACTTTCGTTGTTGCCAATAATGTTGATGAAGTTATGGCTATATTGAAAACACCTGTTGAAAGTACAGAACCAGTTCAGGTGGATAAAATCTAGTATCCTAACTTTTTGTTAGCAATTTTTGGCTTAGGATCAAGAAGCCAGTTCTTTCTGGCTTAATAGAATTTTTCAAAAAGCGTGAGGCGAGCCCTATGAGTTTCATCAATGAGAAAGAAAGAGAACTGACTCGCCGGATTTCTGGGCAAGCACTTGCGCGTATTGACGAAGGAGGGTTGCTCCCGACTCCAGAAAATTATGAAATGTGGTTTGCCTACTTTTCTCGCAGTGTTCCAGATTTGGTAAAAGTCATTGATGGCTTAGTCGAAGCAAAGCAGCCTATTTCAGAATATATCTGCCAAGAACTCTATCAAAGATTCCTCAGCGATATCCGCAACGAGGAGGCTGTGCGTCGCGCAGGAGAGCAGGTCCAGTCTACGATAGACGATGTGGCCAGCATGGTCAGTGGAGTTCGCAGCGCGACAGAAAATTATGGAATGACTTTGGATGAAGTCAACACCCGCATTACACAAGCGAGAGATGCCAAAGAAGTACAAGATGCCGTTCAGATAGCTTCTAAGAAAACAAAATCTATGATTGAGCAAAACCGGGAGCTTGAGGACAAGTTGCGCGAATCCAATAAAGTGATGGATGAACTGAAGCGGGATCTTGAACATACCCGCCGTGAGGCCATGACTGATGGTCTAACAGGGCTTGCAAACCGGAAGTGTTTTGATGAAGAGCTTGACCGGACACTGCAGGATGCTAATCATCGTCACGGAGTGTTTACTTTGCTGATGCTTGATATTGATTATTTCAAATCCTTTAACGATAATTTCGGACACCAAGTGGGAGACCAGGTCCTTCGCCTTGTTGCAAGGACATTAAAAGATGGCTTGAAAGGCAAGGACTTTGCTGCACGTTACGGGGGCGAGGAATTTGCTATTATTCTGCCTGACACGGATTTATCTGGCGCGATTATCGTTGGAAATGCGCTTAGGAAAGCTGTTGCAGGGAAAGATGTCATAAACCGGAGCACAGGCAAGGTTTTGGGGCGGATTACTATGTCGGTAGGAGTTGCAGAATTCTCGAAGGAAAAAACGCCAGAAGAGTTGATTGAGAGGGCAGACGGAGCCCTTTATACAGCGAAACATAATGGCCGAAACCAAGTTGCCGCTGCGCCTGCGGGGAATCGGTCCTAAAGCATCCGAGGATATTTGCTGAACGCACCCTAGTATCCTGAGGTATTTTCAGGTAGAATGCTGCTTCGAAGATTTCCTTACCGAAGATATTTAGGATCTAATTTTATGCGCAAATCTATCACCATCCTAATCGTTGTTATCGCCGCCGCCGCTTTTTTTACCCTCTTTGAGTTAGCGAGATTCGAGGCTGATCGTCCTGAGCCTTTTGTGTTTGCTGAACCAAAACTTCCGGAGGGTATCTCGCCTGACCAGATCATCAATGCTCCGACTGAGGCAGAAAACGGCTTGACCCCAGAACAAAAGCAACAAAAAGCAATGGCGGTTTCTCAGTTGGAATCAGCTCTGGCTCTTTACAAGGGGTACGAGAAAGATGTTCCTCCACAAGCAGCCGCGACAGTTTCTGCCTTGTCTCAAATGGTTCTAGAAGGGAAATTACCTGGTCAGTTTCTGAGCACTAAAGGAACAGTATCTGCTGCG
>CAYZAR010000057.1:0-4477 GCA_964476455.1 uncultured Micavibrio sp. | reverse complement strand
AAACTTTCTCCTCAAAACAGCCAAACTGAAGAAGAAAATGTGGACGCTTCTGTAAGCAAGATGTCTTGTTTGGATAAAACTCCCCCGGGCGCAATTCTCATTGGGAACGAAAAAGACAATGAACTGACCTGTGATTTGCTAGGGCTTGATCCTGCGTCTCGCCCTGCTGAGGATCGGTTGCTTTTGGGAGGGCCCGGAAACGACAGAATTCAAGACACAGTGGGTAATCGCTTGATTAACGGGGGGTCGGGAGATGACCAAATAGACATTGGTTCTGGAAGGACTCTTATCTTTCTTGAAGCAGGGTGGGGAAAAGACACCTTGACCGTTGATTGTGCCGGAGCGGAAGTCTTGCCGAACGAGATTCCATCCGGATCTCCTATCCCTTGGACCTATAAGTATTCGAACTTTATTGTCCTCGGTCCGGGGATTAAGGCTGCAGATGTCACATGGGACGGTTTGGCTCTCACTAACGCTTCAACAGGAGACACGCTGGCGGTCACCCAGAACTGCTTTAATGTTGTCTCCCTTTCTCAGTAGAGTTGAGGAAGATCGGAAAAAAGAGAAAAAGCTTCGGAAAATTTTGCTGTGGTGGCACGGGCTAGCGGACTGTTCCACCCTCTTGCTTTTTGGAGAGAGTAAGTCTTTATTGTAGAGCCTTAAACTCGAAAGATGCTCCCTGATGACTCTTCCTCAAACGCACGATGCTTCTTTGTTGCCTCCTTACCTGCAAGGACTTAACCCTGTTCAGTTGGAGGCTGCCACATCTCTTGACGGACCTGTTCTGATTTTGGCGGGAGCAGGGACGGGAAAGACCCGTGTTTTGACAACGCGATTAGCGCATCTTCTGATAAGCGGAAAAGCTTACCCATCGCAAATTTTAGCGGTTACCTTTACCAACAAAGCTGCTTTGGAAATGAAAGAGCGGGTTTCGAAGCTACTCGGCGGTCAACCAGTTGAAGGGTGGTGGTTGGGAACCTTCCACGCAATCGCGGCCCGTATGCTGCGCCGTCATGCGGATTTGGTTGGTCTTACTGCTCAATTCAGTATTCTGGATTCGGATGACCAGCTCCGCTTGCTGAAACAGATATTGGAAGCGCAGAACGTTGATAGCAAAAAATGGCCGGCCAAGCTGGTCCTCAGTGTGATTGAACGCTGGAAAGATCGGGGACTTCGTCCTGAAGATCTCGGTCCTAAAGATGCAGGGGATATTGCCGATGGAAAAATACTTGCTCTCTACCAAACGTATCAGAACCGCTTGAAAACTATAAATGCCTGCGATTTTGGCGATTTAATGCTGCATATGATCGGTATTTTGCGCTCTCCTCAAAACAGCCATATTTTGGCTGAATATCACAAAAAGTTCCGCTATATTCTGGTTGATGAATACCAAGATACAAACGTGGTTCAATATTTATGGCTCCGTTTACTTGCGCAAGGAAGCGGTAACTTATGTTGCGTGGGGGATGACGACCAATCCATTTACGGGTGGAGAGGTGCTGAAGTCGGAAATATCCTGCGTTTTGAGAAAGATTTTCCCGGGTGTAAAACAATCCGGCTTGAGCAGAATTACCGCTCGACAGGCCATATTCTGGCGGCCGCCAGCGGATTGATCGCCAACAATGCGGGACGATTGGGTAAGACCTTATGGTGCGCGGGAGATTCAGGTGAGAAAATCTTGCTGCGGGGGCTATGGGATGGCGAGGCCGAGGCACGGTGGGTTGCCGAAGAAATTGAACAACTGCAGCAAAAAAGATGGAACTTGCGTCAAGTGGCCGTGCTGGTGCGGGCAGGATTCCAGATGCGTGAATTCGAAGAGAGGTTCTTGCAACTTGGGTTGCCGTATCGGGTCTTTGGAGGTCCTCGTTTCTACGAACGGCAAGAAATCAGAGATGCTTTGGCCTATTTTCGAGTTGTGGTTCAAAACGCCGATGATTTGGCCTTTGAGCGGATTATCAACCTTCCCAAACGTGGAATTGGAGAGAGTACAATCCAAACGCTTTACGCGCTTTCACGGCCAAAAGGGATGAGTCTTTTCCAAGCTTGTACCGAGCTGTGTGAAACAGATGAATTACGGCCAAAAATCCGTACAACTTTACAAAACTTGCTGCAAGATTTTGCAAGGTGGGGTTCTTTGTTGCTAACTATGAAACATACCGATCTGGCTGCGCAGATTCTCGATCAGTCTGGCTATATGGCTATGTGGCAAGCAGACAAATCTCCAGAGGCAGCAGGGAGAGTGGAGAACCTGAAAGAACTGGTCGCGGGCATGGAAGAATTTGAAAGTCTTCCAGCCTTTTTGGAACACGTGGCCCTTGTCATGGAAACCCAGAACGCTGCGATTGATGAGGATTATGTGTCCTTAATGACCCTTCACGGAGCCAAAGGGCTAGAGTTTGATGCGGTTTTTCTCCCGGGATGGGAAGAAGGCCTTTTCCCCTCGCAACGAACAATGGACGAAACTGGTCTTTCCGGACTCGAGGAAGAACGCCGTCTTGCCTATGTCGGGTTAACGCGAGCCCGCAAGAGGGCTTTTGTGTCCTATGCCGCTAACCGACGAATGTATGGCAACTGGATGAACGCTATTCCTTCTCGTTTTGTGGACGAACTGCCTGAAGCTCATGTTGAAGTAGCCGCAGAGACTGGTTTGTATAACCCGGGACGATCTGTTCATTGGGATTCTTCAGGATTTACGCCCAAACGGGCTGCTCCTGAGGTTCTTCCCCCCCCTCCCATACGAATGGCTTCGGGAAACCCTCATGGGTTTAAGGTGGGAAGTGCGGTTTCTCACGAAAAGTTCGGGGCAGGCAAAGTTGTTCATATTGTTGGTAACAAACTGGACATTCAGTTTAAGGACGGAACAACCAAGCGGGTTATTGATAGTTTTGTGAAGCTGGAAGACTGATTTTGCTCTTTTGTATCAAGAGTCCAGTTAGTATAGTCAGAACCGGATATTTTAAGGAGCTCCCAGATGTCTTTATCTTTACCTCTTCATGGCCAAGTGGCCACTGTTTTTGGCGGAACAGGTTTTGTTGGGCGGTATGTCGTGTCGCGGCTAGCCGCAGCAGGAGCCTCGGTTCGCGTGGTCACAAGACACCCTCAGCGCGCTTATTTTTTGAAAACCCACGGTAGCGTTGGGCAAATTGTGGGGATTCGTGGAGAGTATGGATCTGCTGCACAAATGGAAAGATTGGTTTCTGGCTCTGACATTGTTGTCAACTGTCTTGGCATCTTGTTTGAAAAAGGGAAAAACACCTTTGCACGATTGCATACCGAATATCCGGCATGGATTGGGCAAGCCTGTGCTGCCGCCAAAGTGCGGACCTTGATTCATATATCGGCATTGGGAATTAACCAATCGGCCTCAAGATACGCCAAAAGCAAACTTTCTGGAGAAGAAGCTCTTCATAAAGCGTTTCCATCAGCGACTATTTTGCGTCCCAGTGTTATTTTTGGTCCCGAGGATAATTTCTTCAACCAGTTCGCTCGTTTGTCCCGCCTATTGCCATTCCTTCCCTTATTTGGAGGGGGCAAAACTAAATTTCAACCAGTTTATGTGGGAGATGTTGCAGAAGCCGTTCTTGAAGCTGCGCTCCAAGAGGAAGCACGCGGGAAAATTTACGAACTGGCTGGACCAGAGATTTTGACTTTTCGTCAGGTGTATGAACAGATTTTTTCTATTACCAAAACACCAAAATTTTTACTGCCCATACCGTGGGGGCTAGCACGGGCACAGGCCGCAATTTTTTCTTTGTTTCCCAAACCCCTTTTGACCAGCGACCAGCTTATCAGTTTGCAAACAGATAACGTGGTAACAAAAGGATCCCTGACTCTTTCTGATCTGGGCCTTGTGCCAACGGCTCTTCATTCTATATTACCCGGGTACTTGTCTCGTTACATTCCCGGGGGCGAATCTGCTTTGAAAAAGGATTCATCAAACATGAAAAAATATTTGGCTCTTTTTCTGATGGGAGTGGGCTTGTGTTGGACAAACGCTCCTGCCCTTGCTGCCGGTAAAGAGGGAATTGCTGCAGTGGTTAATCAGGATGTCGTAACAAAATCTGATCTGATGGCGCGGCATGACTTGATTGCGGCTTCAACAGGTTTGCCGCGCACGCCAGAACTAATGGCAAAACTGCGCCCCCAGATTGTAGATATGCTGATTGAAGAAGAGATAAAAATGCAAGAAGCAAATCGCCTAAAAATTGAAGTTACCAAAGAAGAAATTGCCCAAGGCTTCAAATCCATTGCTGACCAAAATAAGGTGTCTCCGCGAGACTTCCGAAAAATGCTTGAATCAACAGGGATTCGCGTTGGAACAATGGAAGATCAAATCCGCGCCCAGATTGCATGGACAAAAGTTGTGCAAAGAAAGATTCGGCCCCAAATTGAAGTGAGTGATGCAGACATAGATTCCGAACTTGAACAACTGCGTGCCAATATTGGCAAACCTCAATACAAAATTTCCGAGATATTT
>CAYZAR010000056.1:1412-8552 GCA_964476455.1 uncultured Micavibrio sp. | reverse complement strand
GGATAAGGTCAAGGATGTTTTGCTGCAGACATTGCAACAGCGTAAGGTTTGACGTTCGAAAAGTTTCTTCGTAAGCCCTCCACTTGGCAGGCCCGAGAAATCTGGCCTTTTTTCTCGTTTTGTTGCGCTGCATTATAAATGCGCGGGGATTATGCCTAAAATCCTAGATTCCCTGACTTGCGCCCCTTAAAAGATAAGAATATGAATGTCCTGCCCGAAAACCTTGAAATATAAGTTTTCTGGGATATGAGAACAAACCAAAAAGACTGAAGAGAGTTAGGATATAAGAAATGTTGAATGTCTATATCATGATCGCCTGTTGTGTCGTGTTGGCCCTGATTTATGGTCAGGTTGCCTATCGTCAAGTGATGGCGATGCCTGCCGGTAATGACCGGATGCAGGCAATTGCCGCAGCTATTCAAGAGGGGGCCTCGGCCTATCTCACGCGCCAATATAAAACCATCGGCATGGTCGGGGTTTGCGTAGCTTTGGCTTTATGGATGCTTCTGGGCGGCCATGTCGCTTTTGGATTTCTGATTGGATCTTTTCTATCCGGTCTTGCCGGATTTATCGGTATGAATGTTTCTGTTCGTGCCAATGTTCGCGTGGCTCAAGCTGCATCGCAAGGACGGGAACCAGCTTTGAAAGTCGCTTTCAAGTCGGGAGCAATCACCGGTATGTTGGTGGTTGGCTTGGGCTTGCTCGGTGTTGCCGGATACTACATCTATATGGAGGTGGCAACCGAACTTACGGTGCGTGAAATTCTAGAAGCCTTGGTAGGTCTAAGTTTTGGGGCTTCGTTGATTTCCATTTTCGCTCGTTTGGGTGGGGGGATTTTCACCAAAGGGGCCGATGTCGGGGCTGACCTTGTGGGAAAAGTCGAAGCAGGTATTCCTGAAGATGATCCGCGCAACCCTGCGGTTATTGCTGATAACGTGGGCGATAACGTGGGCGATTGCGCCGGTATGGCGGCAGATTTGTTCGAAACCTATGCGGTAACGATTGTAGCGGCAATGCTGGTTGCTTCCAGCGTGTTTGCAAGTGAAGACGTAGAACTTATGATGCTCCTCCCCTTGATGATTGGGGCTTTGTGTATTATAGGCTCGGTGGCTGGAACATTCTTTGTTCGTTTCACCAAGTCGGTCACCACGGTTATGGGGGCCCTGTATCGTGGCTTTGTTGCCAGTGCAGTTTTCTCAACCCTTCTCTTGATGATCCCGATTATTACCTATGTTGGTCTAGATCGTGTTTTCACCACCAAATCAGGTCTGGTCTTTTCAGGTCTTGATCTTCTGGCCTGTGCAGGGGTTGGACTTGGTGTGACGGCTTTGATCGTCTGGATTACCGAATATTACACCTCAACCAAATTCCGTCCGGTGCGCGAGATTGCGCGGGCTTCCGAAACGGGACATGGGACCAATGTTATTCAGGGTTTGGCTGTTTCTCTTGAATCAACCGCTCTGCCTGTGTTGGTTATTTGTGTGGGTATTTTCGCAGCTAGCCACTTTGCAGGCCTTTATGGGATTGCGATTGCGGCAACGACAATGCTTTCTCTTGCTGGAATGGTTGTGGCTCTTGATGCTTTTGGTCCAGTTACCGATAATGCGGGTGGAATTGCCGAAATGGCAGAGCTTCCTCATAGTGTTCGCGTAACAACCGATGAGCTTGATGCAGTTGGTAATACAACAAAAGCCGTGACCAAAGGGTATGCTATTGGCTCTGCGGGCCTTGCTGCATTGGTTCTCTTCTCAGCCTACACCGAGGAAATCAAGCACTATATGCCAAACCTTGAAGGGATGACTTTCCCGCTTCAAGATCCGTTTGTGGTGATTGGTCTGTTCGTTGGGGGCCTTCTGCCTTACCTGTTCGGGGCTATGTCGATGACGGCTGTGGGGCGTGCAGCTTCCAGCGTTGTGATCGAAGTTCGTCGCCAGTTCCGTGAAATCAAGGGGATCATGGAGGGAAAAGCCAAACCAGAATACGGGACAGCTGTTGATCTTCTGACCAAGGCAGCTATTCGTGAGATGGTAATGCCTTCCCTCCTTCCTGTCGGAGCTCCGATTGTTCTGTTCGCTGTAGTCTATAAATTGGCAGGCTTGGAAGCAGCTCTACAGTCGCTAGGGGCTTTGCTGATGGGGACGATTGTCACGGGCTTGTTTGTCGCTATTTCAATGACCTCCGGTGGTGGGGCTTGGGATAACGCCAAAAAATACATCGAAGAAGGGCATTATGGAGGAAAAGGTTCTGACGCTCACAAAGCGGCAGTCACAGGCGATACGGTTGGAGATCCTTATAAGGATACGTCTGGCCCTGCCGTTAACCCGCTGATTAAGATTGCCAATATCGTAGCAATTATCTTGGTTGCGATTGTGGCTAAATCTCTTGGCCAGTAGCGGACTCTTCTCCTAAAGATTACAAAACGCGGGGTATATTTTATCCCGCGTTTTTGCTGGGTAAATGTGATAGTCTGACAAAAAACAAGAAGGGGCCCATTATGAGCAGACCAGAGTTTCGAGGAAAAATTTATAACTCCATTTTAGATACTATCGGAGCAACGCCCCTTGTGCGTGTCCCACGCATCACCGCAGAGAAACAATTGATTGCCGATTTGTTGCTAAAACTTGAATTTTTTAATCCTCTCTCTTCAGTCAAAGACCGGATTGGTCTTGCTATGCTTGAAGATGCCGAGGAGGCCGGAACGATCAATCCAGCGCGTACAGTTCTCATTGAACCAACTTCAGGTAATACAGGGATTGCTCTTGCCTTTGTCGCCGCAGCAAAGGGCTATCGTCTGATTTTAACCATGCCGGAGAGTATGTCAATTGAACGCCGCAAGATGTTGGCTTTGCTCGGGGCTGAATTGGTCCTTACACCCAAGGAACAGGGGATGAAGGGAGCCATTGCCAAAGCGCAGGAGTTGTTCAAGGAAACCCCGAACGGGTTCATTTTAGGTCAGTTTGATAACCCTGCTAACCCAAAAATTCACCGGATTACCACAGCCGAAGAAATTTGGAATGATACAGATGGCAAGGCCGATATTTTGGTATCTGGAGTTGGAACAGGGGGAACACTAACTGGCGTTTCCGAAATTTTGAAAGCCCGTAAGCCTGCCTTTCGCACTATTGCGGTTGAACCAACTGATAGTCCGGTTCTCTCTGGTGGCTCTCCCGCACCTCACAAAATTCAGGGAATTGGAGCAGGATTTGTTCCCTCTATTCTCAGAACCAGTTTGATTGATGAAATTGTAACCATCTCGAATGAAACAGCCTTTGAAACGGCCCGCTATGCGGCGCGTGTCGAAGGGTTACCGATTGGTATCTCATCAGGCGCAGCTCTTGCCGCTGGAATAGATGTGGCCAGCCGACCCGAAAACAAAGGAAAAATGGTAGTGGTCATTATTCCTTCTTGTGCAGAAAGGTATCTTTCTACCGCTCTGTTTGATGGTTTGGCTGTTTAATCATGAGCCTTATTTCCTCTATTCAGCAACGCGATCCTGCCAATCCAACTTTTTTCGAAGTTGTCCTTGCCTATCCCGGGTTTCATGTTATCGGGTTTCACAAAGTGTCCTCGGTTTGTTGGAGGTATGGATTGCGGGCATTGGCTCGTTTTATCTCGCATTTGGGGCGATGGGTAACAGGGATTGAAATTCACCCGGGCGCAAAAATTGGCCGCAATTTATTTATTGACCACGGCATGGGAGTGGTGATTGGCGAAACATCTGTGATCGGAGACAATGTTTTGATTTATCACGGCGCAACCCTTGGCGGGAAAGGCGGAGAAAGGGCAGGGGACAAAAGACACCCCACCGTTGAAGACGGGGCAGTCATCGGAGCCAGTGCGCAAGTTCTCGGCAATATCCGCATTGGAAAAGGGGCAAAGGTCGGGGCTGGCGCAGTGGTCACCTTTGATGTGGCAGATGGCGTGGTCGTCGCAGGAAATCCAGCGCGGATTATTTCTTGTGAAAATAATAAAAATTCCGCCTATGGACTGCCAGAACTCCTGCCCGATGTTCTGGAACAAGAGATTGAAGAACTGCGCGAGGAGATTGCCGCGCTTGGGCACAAATTAAAAGATGGGAATGACCGTGCCGCTTGAATCTGACTTTCTTGGATCACGGGTTATACCGATTTGTGCGCATTTCGAAGAATGTGGCGGATGCCAGTTCCAAAACTTATCCATCACAGACTACCAAGGCTGGAAAGAGAAGTCGGTCAGGGAAATAATCGAGAAGGGAGGGGTTTGCCCAAGTCTTTGGCACAAACCCATTTTCATTCCAGAAAAAACCCGCCGCAGGGTTACGTTTTCGGCAATCAAGCAGGATGGCGTCGTCACCATCGGATTTCATCGTCATCGGTCCCACGATATTGTGAGTATTGCCCAGTGCCATTTGATTTTGCCGTCTTTGCAAACGGTCCTAGAAAAAATGCCTGTGGCTTTTGCGCCTGTTCTTCATGAAAAAGTGGAGGTCGATGTTTTCCTGCAAGATGTGAACGGCAAGATTGATTGTGTGATAACCGGACTTCCTTCAACCGGAGCGCGGCAAACAGAAAACCTTGCCAAATTGGCTGAGTGTCTTGGTCTTGCGCGAATAAGTTTGGTAACCCGTGAAGGGGCACAGCCCGAGACGTATATTGATATTCATCCCGTCCAGAAAATGTCAGGAAAGCTGAGCGTCCTTATTCCTCCCGCCGCGTTTTTGCAGCCCAGCGCAGAAGGGGAAGCTGCACTGGTTACTGCTGTGAATCAAGGACTCTCCTTTCTTAAAGGAACCAAAAACAAGATTGCTGATTTGTTCAGCGGGTGCGGAACATTTGCCGGACATCTTTTGGAGAGAGGGTTTGTTCTCGCTATCGAAGAAGATCAAGGAATGGTAGACGTTCTGCAAAAGGCAGCACGAGCCAATGGACGTTTGACGGTTCAAAAGCGCGATTTGTTCAAAGAACCTGTCGGACCAAGAGAATTAACAGGATATCATGCTGTTTTGCTGGACCCTCCCCGTGCCGGAGCCAGAGAACAAGCCTTGAAGCTTGCTAAGTCTGCCGTACCGATTGTGATTTATGTTTCTTGCAATCCACAATCTTTCGCCCGTGATGCTAAAATCCTGACCGAGGGAGGATATCATTTTGAAAGCCTCCAAATCGTGGACCAGTTCATCTGGTCAAGCCACGTTGAGATTGTCGGAGTTTTTTACAGAAAAGCTTAACTTAAAGCCATTAACGTCTTCCGCCGCCGCCTGTATCCGCCGCGCTGCTGGTATCTGCTTTGTTATATTTGCCAAGGTTTCCCAGCATTTGTTGAATGAAGGTATAATCATTTCCTGAACTCGGAGTGGTTCTCCCTACCAAAGGAACATCCTTGCGGCCATCTTTCCGTTCTTTGATGGTTTGTACCAACCCATCATCGGCAAAGGTCACTTCAACAATGCGTTCATCAACAATCTTGGGGTCAAGAATTCCTTTTTTCTCGGTTTTTTGCCCCAGATAAAACCAGACCTTGTCGTTAAACGGCGAAACCGTCGTTGGCGAACCAATCTTGCGGATCACATCGTCTTTGGCATCTATACCAGGCAAAATTTCTTTCATCTGGTAATCGTCAAGAAAATTGCCCCGATTGGCCGTAATGGGGGTGCAGGCGGTCAGGGTTGCCAAAACTACGAGGGGAAGGATGATCTTTTTCATGGAAATATTCCTAGGTCCAAAAAGGGGCGTTGGCAAGAGGGAGCTTTAAGAAAAGGTGTTAGGTAAAGAAAATATTATTACCCATTCAAATCATTCACTTTTATTCTTCTTTCTGCTAATAGAAACCTATGGATGAAATTGGGAAACTGCAAAACGTCCTCGAACAGCATGGTGTTCGGGTGACGGAGCCGAGATTAAGCGTGCTTGACCTCTTGGCAAGGAGCGAGTCTCCTTTGCGGGCCTATGACATTCTTGAAAAGATGAAAACGCCCGAGAGGGAGGTTAACCCCCCTACGGTTTATCGGGCCTTGGCTTCCCTTGAGGAAGCCGGATTGATCCATCGCCTTGAAAGTTTGAATGCTTATATTTTTTGCCATGACCACAACAAAGGGCATAACCCGAAAGATGGCGGTGAGCTGTTTTTTGCCATTTGTGATGAGTGCGGAAAAGTTGAAGAAGTTGAGCGTGCCTTCTCACCCAGCCTGACAGAGATTTTGAGAAAACAAGGATTTGAACCAAGCCACCATGTGTTAGAGGTTCATGGCCACTGCGTAAATTGTCAAAAGTAAACGATAGCTAGACAGAAAGGACGTCCCCATTATGTTTCTCTTTCCTATTCGTTCAAGTGCCCGTTCCAGAGCGCAAACAGCGCGTCAACTCTATGCCGCAGCGACAAAGGCAGCGCGTCAGCCTTTTTTCTTTCGTGAGATAGGGGTTCCCGATACCCTCGAAGGGCGTGCCGATATGGTTTTCCTGCACACCGGACTTCTGGTATGCCGTTTGTGCCGCCTTGGTCCAGATGGGGCCAAGCTTGCGCAATCTGTCTTTGATGAAATGTTTTTGAATTATGATTGGGCCCTCAGAGAAATGGGCGTGGGAGACCTCGCCGTCCCAAGACGCATCAAAAAAATGATGGGTTTGTTTAAGGGGCAGGCAGTTGCTTATGATGAATCTGCGCGGGCCAGTCTTCCTGAAACCAAGGCGGCTTTGCTGCGGAACGTGTTCTCTGTCTCGCCTCCCCGTTCCCTGCAAACCCTTTCGATTTTGGCAGAGTATGTGCAAACTGCGTATTGCGCTTTAGAGCAGCAGAGCTTATCAGACTTCTCTCAAGGTCGTGTTACTTTTGGAGAGTTTGAATATGTGCCCGAAGAAATCTACGCTCAAGCTGCCTGAACCGGAATGGTCTGTTTGGGTCAAGGCTGATGAAATTCCCGCAGATGGGAAGCAGGTTGACTTATCTCCCGATGCTTCCCAGTTGCCCTTGATCGCGCAGCGGATCGGGGTTATCTCCCTCGACTCTTTGCGGGCAAACCTCTCCCTGTCCAAAACCAAGGGGGGTGTCATGGTTCATGTGACGGGAACGCTGTGGGCCGAAATTGTCCAAAGCTGTGTGGTAACCCTAGAGCCGATCAAGAGCAAAATTCAGGAAGACTTTGAAGCGTGGTTTGCCGATCAAGAGCAC
>CAYZAR010000056.1:0-1402 GCA_964476455.1 uncultured Micavibrio sp. | reverse complement strand
GTTATCCTCTTTGAAAAAGCACAACGCGATGTTTTGACCAAGCGGGAGATGATGGACCTTCCCATTCTTGAAGAAAAAGAAGACCCCGAACCTTTGGAAGACGGCAAAGTTAATCTTGGCGAATTGGTGGTGCAGTATTTGTGCCTTGCCGTAAATCCTTTTCCCCACAGTGAAACGGCCGAACAACAAAGCGAGAAAACCCCGATTGCTCATAAGGGAAGGGGAGAGCAAGAGCCCCTCCGGCCCAACCCCTTTGCCGCGCTGAAAAACTGGCGACCGAAGGATTGAAGGAGGGGTGGAATGTTTGGCTTTTTAGCTTGATTTGGGTTTCTCTATAATTGCTAGCCCTAAAAGCTCAAGCGTTTTTTCGTTCCTAACCTGAAACTTCAGATTTTTAATGTAGGGATTTAGGCTCAGGACCTATTAAATAGGATTCACGAGGGGGTTAGATTGTGGCTCGCTCAGTGGCAGAGGTGCCGCGTGAATATGGCCCACACAAGACGCTGTATAAAACCGCTTTGTGCGCTGGAGCCGACTGGTTCCGCGCAGCTCTGGCCGACCGATAAAAGGAACCGCAAACTTCCCATTGCGTACGAAAGAGCACTCTACAAACAGCGTCACAAAATCAAGATCATGTTCGGTCGTCTCAAAGACTGGCGGCGAATCGCTATGCGCTATGATCGCTGCGCCCACACTTTTTTCTCAAGCATCTGCCTCGCGGCTTCCATCATCTTCTATTTTAATTAATGAGTCCTGAGCCTATATAGGTGTAAGCCTATCGGGGATTCAAATCCCCCCTGCGCCATGACAACCGTGCATGACGATTTTCAGGATTATAATAGGTGATAAAATCAGACAGATCACCCGCCCGCATGGTTTTCAGGTTCATTTTACCCCCTGATAGTCGTTCTATTTTGCACCGTACGTAAGTTGCCAGTGAATTTCGTCTGAAGAGGTGACAGTAAATCCAAGGCGTTCATACAGCTTTTTTGCACGGGTGTTTTCTTTTAATGTTTGGAGCTTTAGCGTCTTGGAACTGTCGGTAACCAATTTCATAAATTTCATTATTAATGCCGTCCCGATGCCCTTGTTCTGATATGGGGGAAGAATAAAGATTGGGCCGAACCAAATGTACTCATTTTTGTCTTGCCAACCGATTACACCCACATCGTGCCCATCCCATCTAATAATATGAGGACTCCGTTCATCGAAATCCTTGTCCGCTGCCATGTCTTGCATTTCCTCATTCCATCCAAACATGGATTCTATAACTTTACGATAGGCGACATGATGCGCTTGCCTAAAGAAGGCCCGATCTTTTTCTGTCATTGGGATGAGGTCTATTTTCATGATCATTTATCGACCGTACGTCAAAGTTTGCGTATGCTGAAATACATCTCTG
>CAYZAR010000055.1:0-8597 GCA_964476455.1 uncultured Micavibrio sp. | reverse complement strand
TCACGCCAAAATCACGGGTAGGCCTCCTTGGGCCCAATGGCTGCGGAAAGTCCAATCTGGTTGAAGCCTTAAGCTGGGTCATGGGAGAGAGTTCAGCCAAACGCCTACGTGGCAATGACATGGACGATGTCATTTTCAACGGGACAACCTCACGCCCTGCGCGTAATTCTGCCGAAGTTTCGGTTGTTCTCGACAACGCAACCCGTGAAGCCCCTGCCCTGTTCAATACGGTTGACGAAATCGAAGTTGTCCGGCGCATTGGCCGCGATGTTGGTTCCAATTACTACGTGAACAGCAAACCGGTTCGCGCCCGTGATGTTCAGATGCTGTTTGCTGATATGGCGATTGGAGCAAACTCTTTCGCCATTGTCTCTCAAGGTCGTATTTCCGCTGTCATCAATGCCAAACCTTCTGAACGTCGGCAAATTCTTGAAGAATCTGCGGGAGTATCAGGGCTGTATGTCCGCCGCCACGAAGCTGAGCTGCGCCTCAAGGCCGCCGATGCCAACCTTGCCCGTTTGCAAGATGTGGTAGCTGGCCTTGAAACCCAACTTGATTCCCTCAAGCGTCAAAGCCGTCAGGCCTCACGCTACCGAAACATCAGCAACGATATTCGGGAACTGGAAACACTCCTCGCTCTTGCCGAATGGATGCTGACCCAAGAAACTCAGGAGACATCCAGAAAACAATTTCAAGAGTCCGAAACTCTGGTTGCTGAACGCATGGCCCGTGTTGCAGAACTCAACCGCATTCAAATTGGCCAAGCAGAAATTATCCCCGCGCTGCGTGACAAACAGGCTGAAACTGCCGCTGCATGGCAGGTTCAGAACTTTGCCCTACAGCGTCTTGACGATGAAGAACAAAGGATCACCAGTCAAATTGGAGAGGCAGAAAAAGCCCTCTCCCAAATTCAGTCCGACCGCACCCACGAACAACAAACAACGGACGAAAACGCCAAGACTCTTGAACGTCTGAGCAGCGAAGAAAACGAGCTGCAAGAGTTTTCAGATTCTGACGCCGAGCTTGACCGCCTCACCGCCGATAGGGACCTGAAAAGTGAGGACGTTGCCCGCCGCAACGAAGTCTATCAAGCCACCCTTGAAAAAGCCGCTAATCTACGGGCCAGCCGCTCAACTTTGCTCGGACAATTGGGACAAGACGAAGGTCGTTTGAATTCTATTCTCGCACGAATTCAAACTCTCAAGAACCAGATTGCCCAGAAACAAGCAGAACAGGGCGAGTTGATTTCAACTGAAACCTTGGCGCATGAAATCAACTCCCTTGATGAGGAGCTCGCCGCCAAGAAAGATCAGGAACAAGCCGCCCGCAAAACCTTGGAAGATGCCCAGCAGCATCTTGAAGACTGTCGTAATAAACTTCAAACAGCGCGGGAACACGTTTCAAAAACCAAGGCTGAAATTCATGCCCTTGAAAGCGTGCTCAGTTCAGAATCGCAAAAAGGATTCCGTCCGGTCCTTGACGACATTAAGGCCGATGAAGGCTTTGAAGCCGCTCTTGCCAAGGCCTTGGGTGATACGCTTATGGCTTCAACCGAAGCGGAAGCCCCGATTGTCTGGTCCGGAAAAACAATCTCGCAAGCTGCTCCTTCTTTTCCATCTTCTGTACTGCCTCTCCTGCCCCATATTCATGCGCCTGAGGCCCTTAAAACCGCTCTGAGTTTTATTGGGTTTGTTGAATCCGATGAGGATGGAGAAAATGCGGCCACACAACTCCAGCCCGGGCAGTCAATCGTTTCCCGTGAGGGGGCCTATTGGCGATGGGATGGCCTAACTATTCGGGCCAAGGCCGTTGATCGTCACGCAATCCGCCTGAAAAACAAGAACCGTCTTGATGACCTTGAGGCCTTGCTCCCCTCTCAACAACAAGCTTTTGATACAGCACAAAGTGAACAAGAGTCTGCCCAAGTTGAAATTCAACAAGCAAGAGAGACCGTTCAAAAATTTGAACAAGATGTACGAACACTCGAGCGCAACCTGAACACTCGCCGCATTGACCTGCAACGCGCCCTTGAAAAGAAAGGCGCGAACGAGTCAGAACTGGTTAAACTTCAAGAAGGACTTTCTCTGCAAAGTGACGATGCCGTTCGCTTGCAACAAGCTGTTGAAACACACCGCGCCTCTTTGCAATCTTTTGACGAGGCCGCTCTGGAACGGCAAATGAGCGAAGTCGAAGCCGAACGCATTGCCCTGCACGATGCCCAATCTTCCTTGCGTGATGCCTCCACCGCTCTGGAAGTATTTCAACAAGACAGGACTCGTCGGCAAGCGCGGCTCCGTGCCATTGCCGATGAACGGGTTAGTTTGACCAACCGAACCATTCGCGCCAAGGAACGTCTGCGGCAACTCGAGGAACGTAACACAGAAACAACCGCACGTCTTGAATCTTTGCAGGGCCGCCCCGAAGAAATCAATCTTCAGCGGATCAATCTTCTTGATACACTAGCCACAATGGATAATGCCCGCAAGGATGCTGCAGACAAGCTAGCAATTGCCGAGCAGGAGTTGGACCAAACCAGCAAGTCTTTGCGTGAGTCTGAAGCTGCGCTGATGGAAGTCAGGGAAACGCGAGCTCACGCACAAGCCATGATGGAAGCGGCAGCTGGCTCAATAGAAGTTATTCGCCAATCCATCCATGACCAGTTTTCAATGTCCCCCGAGGAGCTGTGGCAAAGTTCTGATATGACCACAGAAAAACTGACACACGAACCGATTGACCGCTTACGCGGCAAGAGGGATCGTCTGGTTCGTGAGCGCGATGGTATGGGACCTGTCAATTTGCGAGCCGAGGTTGAGTATCAAGAAGTAGATCAACAACTCACCAAGTTGATCCAAGAGAGCGCAGATTTAACTCAAGCGATCGAAGAGCTTCGCCAAGGGATTCACAAGCTGAATAAAGAAGCACGGGAAAGACTCCTGCAAGCGTTTGAAACTGTAAATGGTCACTTCAAAGTTCTCTTCACCCGTCTTTTCGGCGGAGGGAGTGCACATTTGGCGTTTGTTGATTCAACTGACCCTCTCGAAGCCTCTTTGGAAATCTTCGCTCAACCCCCGGGAAAATCTTTGCAGTCATTGTCCTTGCTGTCGGGGGGTGAAAAAACTCTGGCCTCCACGGCTTTGATCTTTGCCATGTTCTTGACCAACCCCGCTCCGATTTGTGTTCTTGATGAAATTGACGCGCCGCTTGACGATGCAAACGTAGATCGTGTTTGCACGATGCTCGAAGAAATTTCTCAGCAAAGTAAAACCAAATTCCTCGTTATCACCCACCACCGCTTGACAATGGCGCGCATGAATCGACTTTATGGGGTAACCATGTCAGAGCGTGGGGTTTCTCAACTGGTTTCGGTTGATCTGCAAGGCAAACTTGATTTCTTGGAAGCTGCAGAATGACCGCTTCTGGCTCACGATGAACGAAGATCCCCTTCATGATTTGCGTTCGAGAATCCAACTCGCTCAAGATACGCAAAAAAAGAAGTACATGGCGGATCAGAAGGGAGATCGCGGCAATATGTCTCAGGGCGTTCAAGCTGTTTTTGACGTTGTGGCAACCCCTGTTGTCTGCGGCAGTATTGGCATTGGCATAGATCATTTTCTGAATAGCTCGCCGTTTTTCTTTATTATCTTGGCTTTTCTGGGTGTTTGCGCTGGATTCTGGAACCTTTATCGAGCCTCGCAAGAGGAAGGCGACCCCATCCGCTCAAAACGGTTGCGCGGAAGCAAAAAAAGGGTTAAAAGAGCCACGAATTCAGACAAATAAACCCTGAGGAAAAAAGAGGTTTTGCCGTGGCCGATCCAATGCATCAGTTCCAGATACAGCCGATTGTCCCCTTTCATATTGGTGGCGTTGATCTGTCTTTTACCAATTCCTCTTTGTGGATGATGATTGCGACTGGCGCGTGTATGCTTTTGCTTGGCCTTGCCTCTTCCCAAAAATCTCTAGTCCCCTCCCGCCTTCAGCTTATCGGAGAAGACCTGTATGGATTCGTTGAAAACCTGATTAGCGACAATATTGGCGGCAAGGGGCGGGAATACTTTCCGCTGGTCTTTACCCTCTTTATGTTTGTTATCATGGGCAACATGATGGGGATGATTCCCTATTCCTTTACCTACACATCACACTTAGCGGTGACAGCATCCCTTGCCATGCTGGTTTTCCTGACGGTTCTGGTCATGGGAATCGCCCGCCATGGTTTTCATTTTTTGAGCTTGTTTGTTCCCCACGGAGTCCCGGGCTGGTTGATCTGGCTGGTTGTGCTGATTGAAGTGGTTTCTTTTATTTCTCGTCCTATTACCCTCTCTGTCCGTCTTTTTGCTAATATGGTGGCGGGCCATGTTCTGATTAAAGTGATCGCTGGATTTGCGATTATGTTTGCCTCGGTTGGTGGCGTGGCGTGGATTGCCACCCTCCTGCCCGCAGCTTTTAACATAGTTATGATTGGCTTTGAAATTTTCATTGCCTTCATTCAGGCTTATGTGTTTGCCGTTTTGACCTGTATTTACTTGAAAGACACAGTTGATATTGAGCACTAAGCCAAAAAGAGATTCGCCTTGCAATTGGACGATAAATCCGTAATGTCCCAACCAGTTCAAGCGATACAAGAAAAACTACGTTAACCACTAAAAAAGGATAGAATCCAAAATGGAAATCGAAGCTGTAAAATATCTAGCTGGTGCTATCGCCCTGTTGCCTTTAACCGGCATTGGGATTGGGCTTGGGATGATTTTTTCGTCCTATAACCAAGCCGTTGGCCGTAACCCTGGCGCAGCCGAATTGCTGAACAAAAAGTTCATGTTCACCTTTGCTGTGACCGAAGCTCTTGGTATTTTCGCGCTCCTGATCGCGTTCTTCCTCGTCTTCGCCTAAGCAAACAGGTCAGGCCATGATGAATATCTTGCGCACGGCTGCTTGTGTTTTTTCGGCCACTTTGTTGCCTAGCCTTGTCTGGGCACAAGAAGCTGTTGTGGCTCCGGTGACGGATTCCATGCCCGCAGCAGCTCCTCTAGTGGCTGAAACTGCTCACGTTGCCGCACCGGAAGCTGCCCATCATGGAGGGCTGCCTCAATTTGACCCAACCTCGTGGCCGAGCCAAATTTTCTGGCTCGTCCTTTTCTTTGCTATTTTGTACGTCTTCTTCTCACGCAAAGCTCTTCCCGCGATTGGCCAGACTGTCCAAAGCAGGAAAGATCATATTCAGAAAAATCTAGACGAGGCGGCTAAACTTTCTGCAGAATCTGCACGGATCAAATCACTGTACGAACAATCTTTGAAAGAAGCTTCCAGTCGCGCAGCCTTAGCGGTGAAAGAAGCTGGCGATGCAGGAAAAGCAAAACTGGCCGCCGGTCTTGCTGATTTTCGTGCGCGTGCCGAAGTTGAAATTGCCGCAGCGGAAAGCCGCATTGAACAATCAAAGGACAATGTACTGTCCGACATAAACCGCATTGCCGCCGAGATCGCTTCTGAAGCTGCAGAGAAAATCGCGGGAATCAGAGCAGACACATCCCAAGCCGAAACAGTCGTGCGCACCATTCGTGCCAAAGCCAAAGCGGCGTGATGCTACAAACCAAGCGCGTTAAAAAGGAGCCTTCGTGATGAAAGAATTGCTGCTAAACGATCCAACCATCTGGGTTCTGTTTTCTTTTATCGTGTTTGTTGTTGCCGCCTTTATCTTTGGCCGCCAAACGATTTTGAACGGACTCGATCAAAAAATTTCTCTCATCCGCAATGAAATTGAAGCTGCATCAAATCTTCGTCATGAGGCCGAAGCCTTACTTGCCGACTATCAAGCCCGCCAAAAAGACGCTTCAAAAGAGGCTGAAAAGATTATTTCTCTGGCACAAGCTCAAGCCCTTGATTTGCAAAAACAAGCCGAGGCTGATTTCACGGAAACCCTTGCTCGCCGCGAAGACCTCCTAAAGGACCGTTTGCTGCGCATGGAAGAAACCGCGAAAGATGATATTCGCCGCTATGCTGCGGAATTGGCTATTTCTGCCACAACTCAAATTATCGCCGAGAAAATGGACACAGCTACAGCTACGAAATTGACCGATGACAGTATTCGGACGGTTTCCGAACACCTCAATTAAGTTTATGCTTTCATCATGGAGCTGAAAAATAAGCCTATGATGACTCCCCCCTCCCTTCTTGATCCCCATAGATGGTCAGGTCTGCGCATTGGTCTGTTTGGAGGAACTTTTAACCCACCCCACAAAGGTCATATTCATGCCTCTGAAATTGCCCTCAAATATTTGGGGCTAGATGCTGTCTGGTGGCTGGTCTCCTCTGGAAACCCTCTTAAATCTTCGATAGGCCTCCCTTCTCTGGAAGAACGCGTTGCGGCTTGCCGCGCTATCTCACAAAACCCTCGTATCGTCATTTCAGATATTGAATCCTCTCTCAAGACCACGCGCAGTTTTCATACCATCAAAGCCCTTAAACTCCGCTTTCCACATACAGAATTTGTCTGGTGCGCAGGGCTTGATATTGCCAGAGAGTTTCACCGTTGGTATCGTTGGCAAGACCTTCCCAAAGAAATTCCCTTTGCTTTTATTGGTCGCCCCATCAAGGGCGGTGGAATTCGTCAAACAGCTCTGCATCACCACTCTAATTTCCAGAATATATTTTTGCGCTGCGGCAGGCACCCAAAACTAGAAAAAGGGCGGATTTATTGGATTTTGGAAGAGCCGCTTAACCCCCTTTCCTCGACTTTGCTGCGAACGCAAAGTGACGATTTGCGTTATTTCTCTCATCAAGGTAGAATTAGAACTGTAGCACTGAATGTGCTGAACAAGCTTGAAAGGAGCGTTTAATCTTTGGCAACTCGAAAACCTAAGGGAGTAGAAACTCCCTCCCATCTGAAAGACCTGATTGTTCAGGCTCTTGACGAAAATAAAGCCGAAAATATCGAATCGATTAACTTGAATGGCCAGACATCTTTGGCCGATTTTATGGTGATAGCAACCGGAACGTCTTCTCGTCAGGTTGCCGCTCTCGCCGATAAAATCCGCGAAAAGCTCAGCAAAGAAAATAGTTCGTACACTGTGCTAAGAACCGAAGGTCTGCCTCAGGCTGACTGGGTTGTTGTGGATTGCGGCGATGTTATTGTTCACCTCTTCCGTCCCGAAGTCCGTGAGTTTTATGCTATTGAAAAAATGTGGCGTTCGGAACTTCCGGCGGCAGCAGCAGCCCCTGCAAAAATGCCCATGACCGCTACGCTATAGGTGATAACTCGTAATAACTTGGCCTAACTGCATCCTATTCGGTTTCGCGGCTTAGCCGAATCGTTTATGAACATAAAGCTATGTTCAAGATAGATGTTGTCGTTGTTGGAAAGCTCAAAAAAGGCCCGTGGTTTGACCTGTGCGAGGACTACGTCTCCCGTCTGCGCTTATGGCCAACCCAGATTATCGAAGTTGAAAGCAAAATAACTGATCCAGCTAAACAGCAGCTTGAAGAACAGAAGTTCATTCTTGAGAAGATAGATTCAACGTCCCTGCTCGTCGTTCTTGACGAAAGGGGCGATGGTCTCCGCAGCCTCGATTTTGCAGACACCCTCAAAAAGTTTCGGGATGGAGGAACTGATAAAGTTACCTTTCTGATCGGCGGAGCGTCTGGATTTACCGAAGAAATACGCAACAAAGCCGACATTATGCTCAGCTTTGGTCAACAGACTTGGCCTCACATTATGGTACGGGTTATGTTGCTTGAGCAAATTTATCGCGCCCAGCAAATTCTTTCTGGCCATCCTTACCATCGGGAGGGATAATTTTGACACCCTTTCGCTCCGTTGTTGTTTGTCTGCTATTTTTTTTCTTCACGTTTTCTTTCTCGGCACAAGCCGCAGAAAAGGAGAAGGCTTCTGCGCCCACTGCCGAACGGGAAGAAAAACTCAAGGACCTGACTGCAAAGGTTGAAGCTGAAAAAGCAAGGCAGCGGGAGCTGCAAAACAAAGTCAAACTGCTCGAGAAAGATCTTTATGGCCTCAAGAAAGAACTAATCTCCACAACCAGCAATGTTCAAAAAAATCAGAAAAAACTGGGAGATTTGGAAGCCAAATTGGCCGAACTACAAAAACAAAAAAGCGATATACTGACAAAACTGACTGCTGACCGAGGATCTTTGGCTTCGCTGATTGTGGCTTTAGAGAGAATTCGCCGTTTGCCTCCTGACACGTTGATTGCCCGCCCGGGAGCCCCACTTGATACAGCCAATGCCGCAACTATTTTAGGCGCGATTTTGCCAGAGCTAGAAAAAAGAGCCAAAGATCTGAAAACTCAACTCGCCGCGCTCCAACTGGTTGAAGATGATTTGAACAAAAACCGCGAAGACCTCAGCAAAACCACTGAGAAGCTTCGTGATGACCAAAAAGAAATGGATGCCTTGCTCAACTCTCGCCAGAAAACCTACAGCAAAACACGCCAAGAAGAAAAATCCCAAGCCGCAACTGTTGCAGCTATCTCAAAGGAAGCCCAAAACTTTCGGGAACTGATCGAAAAAATTGATCGGCAAAACCGTGAAGCTCGGCGGAAAAAAATGAAACTTCCCCCTCGCAACAAAAAAGAAGCAACGCCGGATGATGA
>CAYZAR010000054.1:0-8677 GCA_964476455.1 uncultured Micavibrio sp. | reverse complement strand
GTAGCTCATTTCAATGCAGTGTCTAGGCCACAAGGTTCCCAGATTCCCCCTTTGTGTATCTTGACCGAAACTATCTTTTTCTTTGAGAATTCCAGGCACGGCTTTTATATCGAAAACTTCTGTACCCCTCCGGATTTGTAACACCAATTCCTGTCCTGCCAGAGGAGCAATCGTATTTTTGATTTGCTCATAATTCTTCATTTCCGTTCCGTTAATACGGAGAAGAATGTCGTGATTTTGCAGTCCCGCTTTATCCGCACCGCTTCCAACTTCTATGCCTGAAATTTCGGGTAAAGATTGAGGCTTTCCAACCGTCATAAAGAGCAGAGCCACGACAAGAACAGCAAAAACAAAATTGGCAAGAGGACCAGCAAAGACAATTAATGTTCTGTGCCAAAGTGACTTGGTATAGAAGGCAACAGATTTTTCTTCCTCCGTCAAAATTGTATGATACGGCTCGCTTTCGCCAAAAATTCGCACATAACCACCAAGAGGGAGCCACGAAAACTTCCAACGCGTCCCCTTGCTATCTGTCCAGCCCAAAACCTCCCGCCCGAAACCAACTGAGAAAACCTCAGCGCGAACTCCCAAGACGCGAGCCATAAGAAAATGGCCCATTTCATGAATGAAGATAACGCCACTCAAAACCAGCATAAAAACGACGCCGTAGAACCAAAACCCTTCAAGGGCATATACTAAACTAGTGCTTAAATCGGCCATCGTGGTTTTCTCCCCCCAAAAAACTCAACTCGGCAAAATATAGAGGACAAAACAAAGATACGGCAGAACAATCAAGAGTAAGGCATCTATTCTATCCAACATTCCGCCATGCCCGGGGACAATGGCTCCGGTGTCCTTCACCTGAGCTTGACGTTTCAGGGCTGAAATTATTAAATCTCCCGATTGCCCAACGATTCCAAGAAGCCCCCCCACAACAAATGTTAAAAGAGCCGGCGGCGTATATTCTATCAAAACAGTGGGCGTCAAAAAATGGAGACAAACTACCAGACAACACGCAGGGCCCAACAAAGCTCCCCCATACCCTGCCCATGTTTTTTTAGGGCTGATGGTCGGAGCCATTTTGGGACCGCCTATCGTTTTTCCAAACAAATAAGCCCCTGAATCGCTTGCCCAGACCAGAAGCATCAAATAGACCAGAAACTCTGTTCCGTCCGGGACAAACAACCGCAGATACAAAAACGAACAAAATGCAATTCCCAGATATACAATCCCAAGCAGTCCTCCAAGAACTCTTGTACGAAGAGATGATGTTATTTTTTGAACTAAACTCATCCATTCAGCAAAGGAAACGGCAATGACCACAGAGGACGCTAGCCCAAAAACCCATCCCCCTGCCCAGAGAATAGCAAGAACCAGCGGAATAAGGATTAGGGAAGACAATAGCCGCTGTTGTAAATTGGAAAGCTTCATCATAAAAAAAAGGGCTCACCTAGGCCGAAGACGTTTTAATCGCTCCGAAACGGCGATCACGAGAGGAATATTCCTGAATGGCCTGCTGTAAATCCTCTTTATCAAAATCAGGCCACAGCGTAGGGGTAAACACAAACTCAGTATAAGCACATGGCCAGATCAGAAAGTTTGAAATCCGTTGTTCTCCGCTTGTGCGGATTAGCAAATCAGGATCGGGAATTCCTGCCGTCATCAAGAATTGAGGAAAAAGAGCGTTGACCTCTTCTTCGGTCAATTTTCTTTTTTCTCTCCAAGCATGATCCGCCAGCAAGTTAGCTGCGTGTAAAATATCCTGCCGCCCCCCGTAATTAAGGGCAATTACCATGTTCAGACCGGTGTTTTCTACAGTCAACCTCTCAGCGTTTTCAATCAATTCCACAATATCCGAAGAAAAGGCGCGCCGATCCCCAATAACCCGCAAGCGAATTCCATTTTTATGCAGTTCTGCTGTTTCTCCCCGTAAATAAGTTCGGAGCAACCGCATCAACTCGCCAACCTCATCTTGAGGTCGCGACCAATTTTCTGTCGAGAAACCAAAGAACGTCATATATTCAACATTCAGTTCGGCGGCTGCACGAATAATCCGGCGGATGGCTTCCACTCCCCGCTGATGACCAGCAGTACGGGGAAGCCCCCGCGCCCGTGCCCAGCGTCCATTTCCATCCATAATCACCGCGATATGTCGGGGAGACTTGGCTTTAGAAGAGACAGGATGTTCAGGAACAACAGACATTCTCAGCCTAAACCTTCATCACATCAGTTTCTTTGGCGGAGAGCATATCATCTATTTTTTTAATAGACTGGTCCGTCAATTTCTGCACGTCATCGGAATGTTTCTTGAGCTCGTCTTCAGTAATTTCGTTATCTTTCTCAGCTTTCTTAAGAGCGTCCATACCATCGCGGCGCACGTTTCGGACAGAAACCCGCGCCTGCTCCGCATATTTTCCGGCAACTTTTTGTAGCTCAACCCGCCGCTCTTGTGACAATTCAGGAACGGGAACCCGAATAAGGGAGCCTTCTCCTTGTGGATTCAAACCAAGCCCAGCTTCACGAATCGCTTTTTCAACCGCCTTGGTCGAATTGCGATCCCAGACCTGAACTGTCAGCAAGCGTGGCTCAGGAACACTAACCGTTCCCACTTGATTTAGTGGCATCCGCGCACCATAAACCTCCACCACAACACTCTCCAGCATATTGGTAGAAGCGCGTCCAGTCCGTAGTCCGGTAAATTCTTTCTCTAAAACGTCAATTGCGCCTTGCATACGCTGCTTTAACGCATCAATATCATATGACATATCTATTATTCTCCATCCGAGGCCGCATCAAACCACATTCTCCACCGCGCTTCAAGAAAAGAAAGAAAAACAGTTTTTCACCCTTCCTTCTCTCATAAGTTCTAAATTCTGAGTAAAGCAGCCCCGACTTTTCGGCCTTCCGCAGTCAATACGTTAAAAGTTCGGCAAGCAGCTCCGGTATCCATTATTTCAACCGAAGAGAAGATTCCCCCCAGTTTTTGGCGTACTGAGGGAGGCAAGACAAATCCTCTCTCCCCGCTTCCAACCAGCAAAATTTCAATTTCCCCAGACAAAAACTCAAGTTTTGTAAGACTGGAGAGCAAACCTTCTATCTGGCTTTTCCCCCTACCCTCTTTCCCAAATTCTGGGGCTTGGGGCCATGGCAAGGCGGTAGAGCCCCATACAACCACATCTGTTTCAAACACTGTGCCACTGATACGAAATCGCCCAGCCGCATAGGACTGGACGATTTTCTGATTTTCACCAAGCAAAGGCGTCACATCCATCAGGCTGGAGCCCCTGTTTCAGCTTTTGATTTTTGCTCATCTGCTGCGCTATCTTCCCGTTTCTCATCTCCCTTAAATGGCAGATACAGCAAAGAAGAAGACGCGACATAAATTGAGGAATACGTTCCGATTAAAATGCCAAAAATCATAGCGTTGGCAAAGGCGCGGATAACCTCTCCGCCGAATATCCACAAAGCCACCAAGGATAACAAAACAGTAATGGAAGTATTCAACGTCCGCGACAAGGTCTGGTTAACCGACATATTAATTACCTCTCGCAGCGGCATTTTTTTGTACTTGCGGCGGTTTTCGCGCACACGGTCAAAAACGATAACAGTATCGTTGGTGGAATACCCCGCAACCAGCAAAACTGCCGCCAGAGTACCAAGATCAAAATCCATCCACAGCAACGAAAACAATCCAATGACCGCCGTCGTATCGTGGACCAAAGACACCACAGCCGCCAATCCGAATTGCCATTCAAATCGCCACCAGATATAAGCCATAATCGCCACAATAGTCAGAATAAAGGCAAGCAAACCGGATTGCTTCAACTCATCCCCAACTTGAGGACCAACGAACTCGCTGCGGCGATATTCGACCTTTTCATCTTTATACAAAGAATCGAGAGAATCTTTAACTTTGGTAATAGCTGCTTGTTGGGCCTCTGCTCCACCCTTTTGTTCGGGAATCCGGATCATCAAGTTTTTGACATCGCCAAATTCTTGAATGGAAATTGTTCCGACCTCCAAAGAGTTTAGATCTGTCCGCATTTTGGCCAGATCCGGAGCAACAGGCATCTCCACTTCCATCATGATCCCACCTGAGAAATCAATCCCAAGATTGAGCCCTTTGGTTACGAGCAAACCAATGGACCCCAGAATCATCAATCCCGTTATAAAGAAAGCAATGTATCGCTGACCAACAAAATCAAAGTTAATATCTTCGGCAAATTTGAATATACGCATGGCTGTATAGCTCCTATATCGGCAAAGTTTTGGGCTTCGTGACACGCAGCCAAGTCAAGACAATAAGGCGCGTCAGCATAATCGCCGCAAACATAGAGGTCAGCACCCCGATGGATAAGGTCACAGCAAAACCTTTGATCGGGCCGCTTCCAACGGCATAAAGAATAATCCCTGAAATCAAAGTGGTTAAATTCGAGTCAGTGATTGAAGCCATCGCCTTTTCGTATCCTGTATCAATGGCTGCAATAATCGAACGCCCCCCACGCAACTCTTCCCGTATCCTTTCGAAAATCAGAACATTGGCATCAACCGCCATCCCCATCGTAAGAATAATACCAGCAATCCCAGGCAGGGTCAGAGTTGCTTGCAACATCGAAAGCAAGGCAATAATCATCACCATATTAATCAGCAAGGCAACACTGGCAAAAAAGCCAAACAGCCCATAGGCTAAAATCATAAACCCAACCACGAGAACGAAAGCAAATATGCTGGCATTAGCCCCTGCAGCGACAGAATCAGACCCAAGCGTTGGGCCCACTGAGCGTTCTTCCACAACTTTGAGCGAAGTCGGCAAGGCCCCAGCTCGCAATAGAAGAGAAAGATCCGCGCTTTCCTGAACCGTGAAACTTCCCGAAATTTGAGCGTTTCCACCACAAATTGGTTCATTGATCCGTGGAGCAGTAATAACTTCGTTATCCAAAACCACAGCAAAAGGTTTGCCCGTGTTTTGAGTTGTAACCTCGCAAAACCGCCGTGCCCCTACTCCGTTCAGCTTGAAGCTAACAATAGGGGCTCCGTCCTGAAAACTCGGCTGGGCATTGACCAACATATCACCTGACATGATCGGCCGGCGTTTAATCGGCAAAGTTTGTTGAGGATTTTCTCGCATAGGGACGGAACGAATATCAGAACCACTCGCCTGCTCACTCACCAAATGAAAAGTTAGTTTTGCCGTCTTCCCAAGCAACTGCTTAACCCGCTCAGGGTTATCAATCCCGGGAAGTTGAACCAGAATACGGTCATCCCCTTGACGCTGAATAACAGGTTCCTTGGTTCCAGACTCATTAACGCGGCGAGAGACAATCTCAATGGACTGAGCCATTGTCTGGTTACGAATATCTCGAATAGCCTTCTCATCAAAAACCCCTTCAATCGCTCCCTCTTTATCACTCACTAGCAAGGTATCATCTGCTTGACGAATAACTTTTTTGGCATCCCCCACCCGATCTGGTGCAGACAAAACCAAACGAAGTCCGTTTGGAATCGTTGAAAGGGCGGAATAGCCAATATCCGCTTTTCGAAGCTCGGGGCGAATGGCCACTAAAATATCATCCGTCCGTTGCTTAACCACCCCATCAATATCGGCCTGCAAAAGAAGATGCGAACCTCCCTGAAGATCTAGACCAAGGCTCACTGAGCGCGAAGGTGCCCATGAAGGCACATTCGCCTCAACCCATGCCTTAGCTTCCTGTCCCAACAAGTTGGGAGCGGCATAAGCAAAGGACAGAAAACTCACGACCAAGATCAGAACTACTTTCCACTGAGGAATATGAATCATCTTTAAGGCTCTTGTTGAAAAATTATTTTTTAGGGCTAGGAGGAACTTGTTCTTCGTAACGGCCCACAACAGAAGAACGTAAAACCGTCATTTTCACCCCGTTCCCAAAATCAACCAGTACGTCATTGTCTGAGATGACCTTCTCAATTACCCCGACCAAGCCTCCCTGGGTTACAACCTTGCTTCCTTTATCCAATTTCTGCAGCATTTCAGCGTGTTCCTTGAATCTCCGTTGCTGAGGCCGGATCATCAGCAAGTAAAACAAAACAACCAGAATAAGGACCATTCCTATATTCATAGCAAAAGCCTCCCCCGCGCTCGGGGCAGAAGGCACTGTCGCTGAGGTTGTTGTCCCTGTTGTTGCCGCCGTCTCAGGCAGGGGTTCAGCAGAAGAATCGTTTGCTGCAAAAGCGGAGTTTATAAACATTTCGGATAACATCCTTAAAAATATCTGGTTGCGTTAGTAAAACAGTTCAGGACTATAGCTTTGAACCCCAGAAAGGCAAGAAGAATGCAAGAAACTCAAGGGGTTTCCCCAAACTTTATGGATAGACACTAAATCTTGCATCCTTCCTCTGCCTATAGAATAATGAAAGCGTCAGTATTTCAGCTTGAGGTTTTTTCCAGATGAATCTTTCGGTGTTTTTCAGAACTACTTTTTCTGTGGTTTTTCTTTTTGTAGCATTTCCCGTCTCGGCATTGGCTCAAACTGTAGCGACAGTCACGGCTGTTTACATGGTTGCAGACCCCACATCTTCCAACGGTTATAAAGAACTCTACCGTTGGCCGGTTTCTTCAGAGGATCAGTGGGCCAGAATTCACAACAGCATCGACAAATTTCCCAAGAAAACCGAGTCTGAAGTCAACCCTTTCCTTGCAAAGGAGAAGGAAGATCATCTCATTGTACTGGTCCAAAACGACCGTAACGGGATCACTGGAGAAGATTTTTATCTGAGTAAAAAAGGAATTATGCAGGTAACTCGCAAGCCATTTGACACTTTTTATAGAGACATTTCCTCTCTTAAAAAGTTTCTTGAGGAAGAACTTCGACGCCGTGTAAATTACACAGAAACAGATGTGGATGGATTCCCGATTAATTCCCCGGGAATTGTTGTCGTCTTTGATATTAACGAAACACTGAAGAACCCCATGTGGCATATCACTGATATGAGGGACTTAAAACTCTATGACAGCTTTTTTCGTGGTATAACAGCCCTCGTAGACAGTGAAGCCGATAACGCAGCTGAGGATTACCTTTTTGATGAACGAAATAACTTCATGCTGTACCTTAACTATAAGAACGCACCTGCCCGCTTTGTTACAGTAACAGACCGTTACATTCGTCTCTCTCGAATGATGCTCACCAATACTTACCGTGAAGACACCGGGAAGTATTTTGACTACTTCCTACATGAAGCAAAAAACCAAACAATGTCTGGGGTAGAGCGCAAAAAGAAAGCAAAACATGATGCCTCGCGGCGACAATTTTGACCTCGCGTTTTTTCTAAATCCCTATATGTGTTTGAGGATCAAGAACCTCCGTCCCTTTGCGAATTTCAAAGTGCAACTGAGGCTTTTCCACGCGGCCACTGGTCCCCACAGTTCCAATGGTTTGCCCTCTCTTAACTCCCGCCCCCTTGCGAACTAGAATTTTGTCAAGATGAGCATAGGCACTTACATACTGATCTGCATGGCGAATTAGCACCAAGTTCCCATACCCTTCGATTTGATTGTTCGCATAGACAACAACACCATTTTCAGCCGCCCTAACCGGATCACCTTTACGGGCCTCAATATTGATCCCATCGTTATGCAACCCATCTGCCTTTGGGCCAAAACGAGAAATAATCCTCCCGCTCACAGGTTTTATAAAGCCTCCAGACCGAGAAGGTGTTGCCTGAATAGAAACAGGTTCCTCTTTTTTCTCTCTCTGCTCTGTTTGAGGAGGCGTTCCTGCAAGAGGAGGCAAAACCTCCCGTGTAATTTCATTATTCTTTCTAACCTCAGACAATACCGTCGTTTTCCTCACCTTAGACAACGGAGTCTCTTTCTTTGTCTCAGCCAATTTCTTTTTCATTGGAATTTGAATAACTTGCCCCACGCGAAAGACATAAGGACTTTTAAGTCTATTCATCTGAACCAGCTCGGTGGTGCTGGTTTCGAAAAGACGAGAAACTTTATAAAGTGTATCGCCAGAGCGTATCTTATATGTCCTCGGAGCCGGAATGCTAACTCTCATTCCTTTGGACAAATGGTAAGGCGCAAAAAGATGGTTTGCCTCCAGTACGTCCCTCAGTTCCACACGATACTTTTGAGAAATGAGCCAAACAGTCTCCCCTTTACTCACAGTATGTAGCCCTAAACTACCACCACCATTCCCTCCTCCATAACTGTGTACAGGAGCAAGACTACTTGATGGCGCACAACTCCCCACCAACATGACAGAAGAAAGCATGAGGAGAGAAAGGAACCTCACTCATCCAACTCCTTCAGCTCACCAGCCGTATAGCTGTTGTTGCGGGGAACATCAGGAAGCAAAGGAACAAATCGAACTGGAAGCAAGTTCTGAACCGCATAAACTTCGTCCGATTCCTTTTTGTACTTTTTCAAAAACTGAGGTTGCCCCTGCCCCCCTACCGGAACGATCATAATACCGCCCACCTTCAATTGATGGAGCAAGACTGCAGGAGGATCTCCTTCAACTGCGGCTGTTACAATGATGCGATCAAACTCATTCTCCCCGGGCCAACCTTTCATACCATCTGCCGCCAGCGTAGTAATATTTCGTAGCTTGAGGGCTTCAAATCGTTTTTCAGCAAGCTCTAATAAGGGCCGATGACGTTCAATCGTATAAACGCGCCGCGCCAAGCGGGATAAAAC
>CAYZAR010000053.1:0-8885 GCA_964476455.1 uncultured Micavibrio sp. | reverse complement strand
GCTTGCTGCAAGTATGAAAGCGCGGGGAAGCCTGAGAGGCGTTGCTGTGGTGGCAACTGTCATGTCTAATCTCGGTCTTGAACGCTACTTGAAATCAATTGGGGTTTCTCTCGTCCGTACCGCAGTTGGAGATCGCTACGTGGTCGAAACAATGCGCGAGGGGGGATATAGCCTTGGTGGCGAACAGTCTGGCCATATGATTCTCTCAGATTTTGGAACAACGGGCGATGGTCTTTTGACTGCTCTTCATGTGCTGGCGGTGCTTAAAGAGAGTGGGCGCAAAGCAAGTGAGGTTCTTAATGTTTTCACCCCAGTTCCCCAGGTTCTCAAGAATGTTCGTTTTGCGAAGGGGTTGACCCCTTTGCTGAAAGAGGACGTGAAACAGGCGATTACTAAGGCAGAAAAAACGCTGGCCAATGACGGTCGGTTGTTAGTCAGGGCTTCGGGAACAGAACCCGTTATCCGCGTAATGGCCGAAGGAGATGATTCTCAATTGGTTCAAAACGTGGTTGAAGATGTTTGTTTGGCCATTGAATTGGCTGCTCAGAAATAGACTAGAACAAGAAAGGTTCATTCATGGCAAACGTTGCGGTCATTGGAGCTCAATGGGGAGACGAAGGCAAAGGAAAAATTGTTGATTGGCTCTCGAGTCGTGCTGATGTGGTTGTGCGCTTTCAAGGCGGCCATAATGCCGGACATACCTTGGTCATTGATGGGGTAGAATACAAACTTAGCTTATTGCCATCTGGAATAGTGCGCTCTGGGAAATTATCGGTCATTGGGAACGGTGTGGTGGTCAACCCGTGGGCATTGCTTGATGAGATTGAATCTGTGCGAGCCAAGGGTGTGGTTGTTGGTCCAGAATCTTTGAAGTTGGCTGACAACGCCCATCTTATTCTACCTGTTCATAAAGCCTTGGATGCTGCTCTTGAATCGGCGCGGGGCAAGGGTATGATCGGAACAACCGGACGTGGAATTGGCCCTGCCTACGAAGACAAAGTGGCTCGGCGTGGGTTGCGGGTGTGTGATTTGAGGCACCCCGAATTGGTCAGGGAAAAGCTGGATCATTTGCTGATCTACCACAATGCTCTCCTCAGAGGTCTTGGGGCAGAGACCGTTTCTTCTGATGGTTTGTATGATGATGTCATGGCGGTTGCGCCGAAGATTCTTCCCTATGCTGCTCCAGTTTGGAAAATTCTAGATGAAGCGCGTCACGCCGGAAAAAAAATCCTCTTCGAAGGGGCTCAGGGCTTGATGCTGGATGTTGACCACGGAACTTATCCGTTTGTCACCTCTTCTAACACGGTTGCTGCGCAGGCTTCGATTGGGGCAGGAGTTGGTCCCAAAGCTGTTCACTACGTTCTTGGTATTTGTAAAGCCTATACAACGCGGGTTGGAACAGGTCCTTTCCCAACCGAGCAAATCAACGATCTTGGTGAAAAAATAGGCCAACGTGGGCGCGAATTTGGAACGGTTACGGGCCGCAAGCGGCGGTGTGGGTGGTTCGATGCGATCATGGTCCGTCAAGCAGCCAAGCTGGCCGGTATTGATGGATTGGCAATGACCAAGTTGGATGTCCTAGACGGATTCGAGGAGATCAAGGTCTGTGTTGGGTATGAATTGGATGGTAAGATTCTGGATTATTTTCCGGCCTCGCAAATTGATCAAGCGCGCGTGATTCCGATTTACGAAACTTTCTCTGGTTGGTCTGAAACCACTCGTGGAGCGCGGAGCTGGGGACAGCTTCCTGCTGAAGCGGTCAAATACGTCAAGCGGCTTGAGGAATTGGTGGAAACACCTGTGACTATTCTCTCCACGAGTCCTGAACGGGAAGATGCGATTTTGGTTCAGGATCCCTTCTTTAGTTAGGCCAATTTACATTATTGCGGCAAACAGTTATGATTCGCAGCTGTATTTTGCATCTGGGTTGCAGTAGCGCGACTGATTTCTTTTGAGCGTCTCTCTGAAAAATAGATATGGCTGAGCCAGAAAAACCTGCTGAAGGGGGGGCTGCCCCCGCACCTGATTCCTCTCCCTCTGCAGGGAAGGGGCTTCCTCCTGTTTTACTCAAAGGGGAGTTGGAAATTTATCCAGACCAAAGGTTGAAACACCTTGACCAAGGAACGCTCAAGGCGTTCTCGGCTAAGGCTAAGGACGGAACTCTATCCTTTGCTTTAATCTGTGAACGGGGCTTGGTTCCTCAGCCGCAACTGGCGGTAAAATATCACTCGATCAACACACCTTTTTTGCCGAAATTGGTGGGTTTTGGGACGGTTTTCTGGCCGTTGGAAAATCAAGAACGATTCGTCTTCGTTTATGAAAACAGGCTCGGAAAACCAATTGCCCAAGCAGACTATGGAGCTGGTTTGGGGCTGAAGGTTGATTATGTTATTAATACAGCTCTTCGGAACCTAGTCTCTTTGCTTAAGGGGTTGCGTGATTCTGGGTTTGTGCACGGCGGTTTTCGTTTACAGAATTTATATGATGGACAGGGAAACGGGCTTGAGAAATGTACAATGGGTGAGATGTTAGCCTCGCCGCCAGGTTACTTCCAGCCTGTCCTGTACGAAACAATTGAACGGGGAATAGCTTCCCCTCTTGGTCGTGGTCAAGGGAGTTTTGAAGATGATATGTATTCCTTCGGGGTTCTTCTTGCAGTTTTGGTGCGCCAGCATGACCCGATGGAAGGACTGAGTGATGAAGAAATTATTATTCATAAAATAGATCATGGAAGTTTTGCTTCGCTGATTAGCAAAGACCGTCTTCCGGCGACAATTCTAGAACTGTTGCGTGGGTTGCTGAACGATGATGCTCCACAGCGGTGGACAATTGATGATGTTTTGGTTTGGATGGATGGTCGGCGTGTTAATCCCAAACAAGGCTTGGTGGTAACCAGTAAAGCTTCGCGGCCTATTGATTTTCTTTCACAAAAGTTTTTACGTCCTTCCTCTTTGGCTATAAGTCTTCCTCAAAACCCTTCTGCTGCGGTTCCTTTGATTGAAGGGGGAGATCTTTTTCTTTGGCTTAATAGATCCTTGCAGGATAAAGAGACGGAGGTTCGTTTTGAGGAGGCTGTGGTGCTAGCCAAACAACAAGGAACAAGTGGGGTTTATGCAGATCGTTTGGCCGCGCAAGTGGCTCTGGCTTTAAAACCTACCTTGCCTTTGATGTACCGTGGGTTGAAGTTTCGTCCTGAAGCTTTGGGCCGAATGTTGGTCAGCGCTGTTTTGATGAAAAAGGATTTGTCTCCCTATGTTGAGCAATTGCAGGGAAACATGATTGCCTTCTGGGCCAAGTATGCCCTACTTTATGGGATTGATTGCGGAGACATTGTGACCCGTATAGAGATGTGCCGGAATTTTCTTCGTCAGAACGTGGTTGGTTATGGGCTTGAACGCTGCGTGTACTATCTTTCTCCCGATGCGCCGTGTTTGAGTGAAAAACTTTTACAGTATCATGTGCGGACACCGGAGGATTTGTTGATGGCGTTTGAGAAAATTTCTCATGCACCCAATCGGCCAAATGGCTTTTTTGATCGACATACCATTGCTTTCTTATCGGTTAGAGATAAGGCAGTTATTGACCCTTATGTTCCTGATCTTAATGCAGAAGAAAAATCCCGTCAGGCGGCGGGAACTCTTCGTGTTTTGGCGGGTATTCAGAAACGCGCAAAACTTGCTGCTGTACCTGGCGTATCGGCTTGGGTATCGGAACAATTAGGGGTTCTTGCTGATCGTTTTCATGACCGTGAAGAACGTAAGAAGGTTAAAGACCAACTCCAGAAGCTTCGTGATAAGGGGGACTTGTCCAAGATCGAATCTTTATTTGATAATTATCAGCTTCTACAAGCTGATATGCGGAACTTTGTTCAGGCAATGAAACATTATCAGGCTCTTAAAAGGGAGTTTTTTTATCTTGAAGATGCACTGGAACATGATCCAAAATTTGGCTTTGATACGGGGCGGCAAATGGCATCCCTGGTTTCAGGAGTTATTGCTGGTATCATTATCTTCCTCTTTCTGATCATAAAATATTCTTCTTCTGGCGGAGGGTCTTTCTAGTGGCCAAAAAGTCTAAAAAACTCGGATGGCATGGACAGCTATTGCTGGTTATTTTCTTTGTTACGGCTGTTGTGTTTTTACCGACAACTATCTTGCTGTTTATCGGAATGTTGCCGACAATTGGTGCTCGTCTGGTTGACCGAAGCAAAGCACAAACCAAGGTTTTTACAGTTGGTTTTTTGAATCTTGCTGGGTGTTTTCCGTACTGGTTCAAGTTGGTTGAACAGGGGCATAAATTTGAAAATGCTATGCAAATTTTGTCTAATCCTTCAACAATTGTGGTTATGTACGCAGCGGCGGGAATTGGGTATCTGATTGAATGGGCTGTTACCAACACAGTTGCGGGGTTTATGGTTCAGCGGGGAAAGAAACGTCTAGAAGAGATTCAAAAATTCCAAGAAGGCATGGTGGTTCGTTGGGGACCCGAAGTGACCGGGGATTTGCCGCTTGATCCAGCGGGTTTCCCAATTGAATCCAAAGAATAAAATAATCTTCATTTCAAGTTTTATCCTTTCTTAAGACAGAGTTAGTTTTAGGGGGGTATGATTATGGAAGGTGAGGGCATACCGTTTAGGTATGTTTTTTTATGCCCGCAAAATGGGCGTGATTTGGGACAATTGTAAGTAAAAGAAATATAAAAAACAAAATGGTTGGGTGGATGAAAAACTGGATAGGCAATACGGACGGGGCAACCGCCGTTGAATTTGCGTTGGTTGCGGCTCCTTTTACGTTTCTTTTGGTTGGGATCATTGAGCTTTCTTTGATGTTTGCGGCTACCAATACGCTTTTAGGGGCGACCAACGATGCTGCGCGTTTGATCCGTACTGGACAAGTCCAGCAAACAAAAGGGGACCCTGAGCAAATGTTCCGTGATATGCTCTGCCAAAGAACGAATGCTTTGTTAAACTGCGATAATATCCAGTACGAAGTTGTACGAATGGGGTCTTTCTCCGACTTTGCCAGTTTTCCTGCTACGTTTGACGACGATGGAAACCTTCTTGCGCAAGGGTTTGATCCGGGGGGGGTTGATGACGTTATATTAATACGTACGGTGTATCGTTACCCTATGTTAACTCCGCTGGTGGGTCGTTTGCTGGCGGATGGCCCGAATAACAGCAAGTTGCTCGTCTCAACCGTGGTTTTAGAGACAGAGCCCTACGATGTTGAACAAGTGGTGAATGACCTATGATCGCGATTGATTGGTTTTATACAGCGCACGCTGTGCGGTCTTGGACCAAGAACGAAGATGGAACGGCTTTGATTGAAGCGGCCATGCTTCTGCCGTCAATGCTGACTTTGCTAATGGGGGTTTTTGATCTTGGTAACGGGATTACTTTGTCTCAGAAAACCATCACCTCGTCTCAGATTGCCGCTGATTTGGTTTCGCGCAACCGGACTATGGACACGGCTGGTATCAATGACATTATCGAAGGAGCCAAACTTGCCTTCGAACCGTATTCTTTGAATGGGTTTGGGATTGATGTGGTGAGTGTGCAGTTTGATGCCGCTCAGCAGCCAATTGTTTTGTGGCGAGAGACGGTGGATATGCCACCCAATGATGATGCTGTTCAAAGCGTATCGGGGCTTTCTCCCTCAGGAGAGGGCATGATTATCGTGACGGTTCGGTACAGTTATTTCCCTCTTTTTTCTCATTTTTTCCTAGGGGGATTTGATCTTGAAGAAGTGGCTTTTGCGCGTGGGCGGCGGACACCTACGGTAACTTGGGCGGGGTAGTAGAAATTTATGGGAGATTGTATCGTGATGAAAAGTAGGTGGAATCGTTATTTTCGGGAAACCTTGGGGGCGACGGCCGTTGTTTTCGCGCTGATTATCCCCGTGGTCGTTGGATCGGCGGGGATGGCGATTGATGTAGCTAACGCTTACATGGTGAAACAACGTCTTTCCCACGCGATTGATGCGGCAGCTTTGGCCGCTGCCGCTATGGGGGGGACAGACGCTACTGCCAAGGTCACGAGTTTCTTTAACCAAAACTATCCAGAAGAGAAAATTGGTGCAACTTATGGCTTGACCGTGACGGTGAGCGGACAAAACATGACAGTGACGGCTAAGGCGGATTACGACACGACTTTTGGGAGATTCTTGGGTATTGACACGATTACCGTGACCTCTTCGGCTACGGTTACGCGTGAGGTTTTGGGACTCGAAGTTGCTTTGGTTCTGGATGTGACAGGGTCCATGTCCACGAATAATAATATTGGAACGTTGCGGACTGCGGCAACAAACTTCTTGAATAAGCTTTGCCCGAACACGACTTGTTCCAGTTTGGTCAAGATTGGGATTGTTCCTTTTGCGACGGCGGTTAATGTTGGTCCGTATGGCCTTGGCAAAAACCCGAACGGAACGACTTATGACACGGCTTTTGTTAACAACCCAAATAACCGGAGCTTTAACCAATCTCAGTCTTCCCAGTGGTGGGGGTGTGTTTTGGCACGCTCTACGCCACAGGATACACAAAACTCTACCAGTACTTGGAAGTGGGATATGTATCGCTATACCCCAGGGAGCTCACCGAACAACGGTTGCAACAAGTCCTACATTCTTCCTTTAACGGGCATGAAGTCAACCATCCAGTCGCGCATTACAGGCCTTCAGGCAAGTGGTAACACGCTCAGCAATCTGGGAATGGTTTGGGGATACCGTGTCCTATCGCCTGAGGCCCCTTTCCGTGAAGGTGCGGCTTGGGATGAGGTTAAAACCAAAAAGGTTGCTTTGTTAATGACAGATGGTGACAACAATATTGGCAGCACATATAGTGCTTATGGGCCGTGGAGTAATCTAAGACTGACGGACCATGATCTTGATGTCAAACTTGCGGCAACTTGTGAGAATATGAAGGCGGATGGAATCACTATTTATACCATCACCTTTACCTCTGGAATTAATGCTGCTACCAAAGAGTATTTTCGGAACTGCGCGTCTGACACCAGTAAGTATTATGATGCGCCAAGTCAGGCCAATCTTCTGGATGCATTCGAAAGAATCAGTCGGGAGTTGTCCAATATCCACTTGACCAACTAGGGCGCGGTGACATTCATCATCTTTCGCGATTGTTTCCCCGTTGTCATCTCCGCGCAGGCGGAGATCCGGCAAAAGAAACTCTAACACGCCAAACCCCCGCCTATAAAGCGGGGGTGACAGGGGAAGAATTCAAAAAGAATTAGAGGGTTAATGCGTGGTAGAGTGTGTTTTGAGCGGTTCTCAAATCACGATCGGCTTGAGCTTCGGTTACCACGAACTCTTGTTGAAGGAAGGTAACATCAAGAAGAAGGTCTGGGAGTTTTGTCTTCGCTTGTTCTGGTTCTTTTTTCCATGTCCCGTAATCAAGGGCCAAAACGGTTTTCATGAAAGCCAATTGAGCGTTGCTGAGTCCCGTCCAGTGTTCGGCTAAATGGTAACGGGATCGACGTCCCTCACGACTCTCTGGAAGAGTTCTTTTTAGGGCGCGATGCCCCAGTTCGGCTAAAGGCGTGCCGTCGTCAATCATTGATTTCAAATGCAACAAGCTGCCTTGAATGCCTGAATGGAGGACGGGGTTGGAGACCTTATGGTCTTGTACAACATCAGAGGCCTTAACCAGAACGCTTTCTATCTCTTTCCACTCTTTGGGAGTTTGTTTCAGGATCTCCCCATTGGCTTCTCTCAATGTTTCCGCAACATTTCCAAGCAGTTCCTTGGCGAGGCCTTGTGCGTGCCCTTCAATCCGTTCTTTGTGGTGTTGCAAAATATCATCTGCATGACTTGGGTTTCTGGTGAGAAAATCCCAGTTTGCAGGCTCGTGGTACTCTCTTAATTGCCGGATTGCGAAAAATGACCAAGAATCAGATTTCACCACTTCTACAAAGACATTGTGGAGAACCTCTTGCATGGAGACCATATGGTTCAAGGAATTTCTAAGAGTATGAAATCTCTGAGTTTCCCCTCTGACCCACGCATCATCGTCCCGCATCGGCGTTCCTATAATCCCTTCCTCCATTTATGCTACGCGAAAAACATTAAAAAAGTGAAGAAAAAAAAGGGGAAGGAGGCAAAAATCCTAATCTGTCCAGTTCAGAACTTTTCCGCTTTCAAGCGTGACAGTTAAGCAAGAATCTGGCGAAGGGTAGGTCCAGATTTCACAACTGGCGGTTTTTGAGCTGCGCGAGATAGGGTGGCCATAGGCTGCGAGCAAATCCTTCTCGGGCATTCCTTGCCAAAGGGCATCGCGGACCACGATATTTTGCCCGGACGTTTTCGAGGAAAAGCCTTGTGAAAGATGAGGGGAAGATGGTTGCTGTGCGTGAGTTGGTGAACGATTTGGGGGGGCTGTGTGCGGAGAGGACATGGCCATTTTCTTTACGGCGCGCTGGATCATAAAAACCAACAGCGACATGATCCACCCCAAAACCAGGCGGCCAAGGAATCTTTTCAAGAGCAAAAACATAGTCTGTTTTTAGCGCGAGGGAGAAGAAACTTCCAGTTTTTTTGTGGCGGGTTCGTTTTTGAGTGCTGGGGGCGACTGGGCTGCTGCTTGTTCCAGATCAGCAGCTAGGGATGGGGGCGTGGCACAGGTTGTGTGGAGAGTGCCACTATCCAAGAAATAAACAAGTTCGGGCTTGATTATTCTTGGTGGAGGGAGCGAGAAAAAGCGTATTGTTGATGAGCTTCCTTCTGAACTGGGATCCTCTCGGGCTAGCACATATTCGGGTGTTCCTGAGTAAGGGCTGAGAGTGGGGTTTGCTTTTTTATGTTAAAAAATACCCAATCCCCTATAAAACCGTTGATTCTCAGGGGATAACCCCGTAAGAAGTCGCCTATGTCCAAGTT
>CAYZAR010000052.1:0-8978 GCA_964476455.1 uncultured Micavibrio sp. | reverse complement strand
TCGCGCTATTTGGAGCGTAGTAAATATTGTAGTCAGACATCACCGACCAGTATTGCATGGTTCTTCCTGGGCCAAGGTCAGTTGCCGTTCCCCAATCGTAAGCGGCTTTTGTGCTTCCTACGTGATAGACAATATTATCTCGGATGTAGGAATAGAGCGGGAGTCCGTGCTTTCCACCATAAACATTGTCTTGGTGAGTTCTTACGAGTAAACATCCATCCGTGGCTTCTGCTACACAGTAGATTGTGTTATTCAAAACCCGCGTATTATTTCCTCCAACAACAGCAATACCCGGAGACACGTTTACTAAATTATTATGATCCAGTAACCAGTTATCCCCTTTAGTTACTATCCCCCACCCGCCACTTCCACTGGTGATGAAAGTGTTGTTTCTTAAAATACCATTATCCGCACCCATAAATAAACCAAGAAGATGGTTATGCGAAGCTCCGGTGTAATTAAACCTATTACCCTCAATAACAATTTGTTCAAATGGGTTCTCGTTTATCTCCATAGGATCAGAACCGTCAACCTCTTTCCCAAATTGAAAAGGGTTACTCCCGGTATAGGTTATGTTGAAAGTATTTCCAGTTATCCAAACTTTTTTAACCATTGTGTTTGGCTGCATCAGCTTTTCAACCGTGCCAGTATTATCTTTAACGATTAAAGTTTCGACGTAACTCGTAGCAAAAGCACTCGTTCCTACCGATATTGTAAGTGATCCTGAGTTAGTAACACTTAAATTGTTACCCTCTATTAGAACTTTATTAAGTTGAGGAGCAACGACCGTTCCATATCCATTAGCAGAAAAAGAAAAAACTCCAGCTGCTGATGGGGTCATAGTATTCCTCTGGAATGTAGCGGAATCAGACCAACCAATGACGGCACAGCTAGAGCGGGTAGTAAAAACTGAATCTTGAACTGTCAATGTTCTCGTATGCGCCCTATCTATTGAAAAAAGAAGATCGGTTCCAGCGGCGCAACCTGTCCAGTTAGTTCCATCATAAGTTGCGCAGTCTCCACCAGCATAACCATTACCAGTGTCTGTTGAAGCTGTTATGTAGTTAGATGCTGATGCGGTATAACTTCCAGTGAGGACAAGCCAGTAGGTGGTTCCAGAGGTCAGCGATACATTGCTTGCAAAAGATGCCGGAGTCCATTGATCAGATTTATAAGCGGTATCAAAAGCACGAATAGTCGTGGCCGTACCATTCGTGACGGGAGTTCCGCTAGGAGCACCAGCCGTATCTGTTTGAATACTATAAGTCAGCGTCTCAGCAAGCCTATAGTCCCACGATTCTCCCGAAACAAACTCATCACAGGTAGTTCCCTTGTTCCCGCATTTCCTCTGAAGCTTGAAAGCAATCCTATTAACTGTAATGTTTGCACCAGGAACTATTTTTTGTGCAATCCTAACGTTCGTGGTCGCACCAGTTTTAATATTGGTAACTGTATCTTCTCCCGATGTCAGAGATATATTATTTGTAGGGTCTGTAATCCAATTAAGACCATTTCCAGCACTAGCATCCGTGTTATTAATAGTCCCATTTTTAAAAACTACATTGACTTCAGGTGATTGATTCCTTATCCCATAATCCGAGCCAGATCCATCGTCAATAGTAATGTCGTCAAATGTCACGGTTCCCGAAACCATTGTCGTCTCTATGTCCACTACAGTCGTTGACCCAGAGGACGCCCAAATGCAACCGTCTGTGGTCGCACATGTGAATGTTAAATTTGCTCCAGTATTACCACTTCCAAGAGAAAGTTCTGTCGTTATGTTATAAGTTCCAGCAGCGCCTTGAATCGTATTTGTTCCTGTTCCTGCGACCACTACGGCGCGAGCCAACGTGCAAACATTTGCCCCAGAATCAACACAAGATGCCGCTCCACCACCCGAAGGAGATGCGTAGTAAGTCGCTGCGTAAGCCTGCGAGCAAATAAGCAGAATTAAAAACGGTAGGAATCTTTTCATGTATCACCCTTAAATGGTGTGGTAAGTTACGCCATCACCGCTGACAGTCGTGTCGATAAAAACAGTTCTTAGATCCGTTGATCCCCAATCTCCTGAGTTGATCGTGTAACAATCAGACGCTTCAAGAGGCACCCCCGTTCGCGTAGCAAGCGTGGCGATCACACCAGAATCACCGACCGAGATAATTCCTGTGTTATCAGTCTCCGCGCAGATTGTGACGCGAGAAAATGGCGTGTATGTTGAAACAAGAGCTTCAGCGGTTCCAGCAGACGTAACGGTTTTTCTTCCATTTGCCGCATAAGCAGGAGCGACAATCAAAGTCATGATGATAAGAGAGAAAATGGCAATTTTGTTTTTCATTTTTAAATCTCCAATTTTTTTAGTTTTTTCTCACAAAGAGCAACGAAGTAAACGATAAGTAATGCTGATTGAGTCATCCGATCAGGAAATGCAAAAAACATATTTGTTGCGATACATGAGACCCCTGAACAAAGCCCAAACTCACGCGCTTTTATGAGCCTTTTGGTTAAGCTGACCATATAAAAAACAATCAAACCAAGGCCAAAGAGACCAATCTCCCAACCAAACTGAAGCCATGAGTTGTGAGCCTGAGGAAATGGGCTTGGATCGTGTTTGTAAATTGGGAAAAGAGGCAAGAACGTGTCCATCCCGTGTCCGAATAAAGCCCATGTCCACTTGAATGGGCCTTCAAGCATGGGGAAAGTAATGTCCTTCGACGTGTCCATAAACCACGTCTGAAAAATATTAATCCATGAAATGATCCTTCCTCCGTTGCTTGGAATGATCGCGCCGCGAAAAGATCCCCAATCGTATGCCGCATAACAAATGAGAGCTAACGTCAAAGGCAAAAAAATCCTGATTTTATTCTCGCCCTTTAAGACTAAATAAGTCCCAAGTCCTGCAATCAAAGACAAGGCAAAAGTTGAAGACTGAGAAAGGATGCACATGATCAGGATGGGAATCGAATACCATCGGCTCTTTAGAATCAGAAACGGTGTCATCACCGCCAGCACTGATGCAAACCGCATGTATTGCATGACTGTTCCCATTATGACAGGCGTAGGCTTGTTGAAATTGATAAGCGTGTCTTTCCCAATAATCTGCATTCCGGCAAGGATCAATTGAAGCCAGAAAGCGGACTCAATAAATTTAAGAATCACCTGAAAATCGCACTCTTTCACCGCAACAAAAAAATAAAATGTCACGATGACAAGCAGATAGGCGTTAAAAGATGCATAGGGCGCCTGGCTGATAAAGCAATTTGCGAAAAGATAAAAAGGAAGGATCTTGAGGAATGGATGAATATCAAAGTTCTTTAAAAATATTCCAAGAAACGCGGCGACAATGACCAAATAACACCAGAAAAAACTATTGATCATCAAAGGGATCTTGTATTCAAAGGCAGGGGCAACGATAAGAAGTCCCAATAGAAAACCAAGTCCGCACGATAGGATCTTTTTCATAGTGATTGCCGGGCGGGTGTTACCCCGCCCAAGCCCTCAAACTTAGGCGACAGCGCCATTGGTTCCAACAATGATCCAGCCGAGAGTGTCATCCACATAAAGAAGCGTGGCGTATTCACCCACAGCATTGAGCGTGATTGTGGTAAATCCTGTTTTCGTGACAGGTGTGATATCCCAAGACCCGCCTGACTGTTGAAAAATTTCAATCAGGTGGATGGTTTGCCCTGGAGTACCATTAGCCAAGGCCGTTCCTATACCAGCCTCATCAAGCCCCCCAGCTCCTCCGACACGTTTTAGGATTACCGTGTAAGCAAGCTGCGTAGACCCAATTGTTGTTGAAGAGGATTGCAGAGTTAAAGATCCCCCATCCTCACGCCCATTTGCGAGAAGATTAGAGCGAAACGTCAAATCCCCTGAAAGATACGCTGCATTCACCTTATTGTCAGAAGATCCAATATCGGAAGATGCTGTTTTCCCAGGAATGAGATTTCCGCTAGAATTAACTCTCCATCGATAGCTCCCGTCATCGTTTTGACCGCCTATTGTTGCTTCATCTCCTAAATCAGCTCGCGCCTGGGATGGGCTGACAATAACCGAGAAAGCAAGCAATAAAGCCGGGATGACCCAAGCGATCTTGCTCAGAGGGTTAAACCCTGCCAGTTTCCCTTTTTTTTCGTACTCCATAACTTGATCCTCCGAGCAATCAGCTACGGGAACGGCTTCTGCCGGGACACCAATAGGCCGAATAACAGCTACGGCTTTCTTGGGTTCCTCAGAAACGGCTTCTTGAGGGGCCGCTTCCACTCCCTGTTTTGCTTTTGCCATTTTGTAACTCCTTGTTAATTGACCGTTGACCTGAATCCTGCTTTTCCTCATAACTTGATCCTCCGAGCAATCAGCTACGGGAACGGCTTCTGCCGGGACACCAATAGGCCGAATAACAGCTACGGCTTTCTTGGGTTCCTCAGAAACGGCTTCTTGAGGGGCCGCTTCCACTCCCTGTTTTGCTTTTGCCATTTTGTAACTCCTTGTTAATTGACCGTTGACCTGAATCCTGCTTTTCCTCTTAACGTAATGTCGCGTCTGTCTTTCCCTGCTTCTCGAAGAGATTCTTTCCTGCTCCTATCCTCTTCAATGCAGAGTCGGCACCAATACTTTCCTTGGTAGTATTCAAGCTCAGTCCCGTTTCCGTCAGTGTCCAGGTTCCCCTGGGCATCAGCCCCCGTAAGGGCCGAGGCTGGATAATCAGCCCCGGCTCCGTTACAGGATGGACAAACACCGAATACGTTCTTCGGGAAAGTCATTTGGCTCCCTTCATCCTTACGATGAAGTACCACCGCCACGCGCCCAAGCTCTCCAATTCTTGACCCACGGAGCAAACCTCACGTTGATCGAAGCTTTGTAGCCGAGGTTATCCTCGTCGCGGAAAAATCGGATTTCAGGCATTTGCCGATCACGCCAGATGAACTGAGGATGCTGACGCTTGCCGATGTAGAACGCCGGGTAGGTAGTTCCGTCAGTCAGGTAATCCCAATCGATGACAGACACGATCTTGTAATACGGGTTCTTGTCGTTCAGCTCACCGCCGGGAAGTCCGCGAGTCGTATCAACGATCCGATCCGCTTTGAACCTCTCCGCACCTGGGCGAACAAGGATGGTGTCAACGGGATTTGAAATCACCCGATCACGCTCATCGCGATTATTCGTCGCGGTCGCAAGGTTATAGACCGTTTCAAAGTTTGCAGCAGTAAGCTGTAGCGTGATTGCTCCAGCGTTGTAATACGTCCCACCGCCTTTTGATGAGCGCGTATTACCAGAGAGGTTAAAAAGAGGCTTGCTGTCGTAAGCCAGATTCCCGGAAGAATCCGTGTTGCCGACATGAGTCCCGTTGAACACGAAATCTCCAGCGAGAACGCCACCGTTATTGAACACGCGAGCCGCGAGAGTTTCCTTCTCCACGCGAACCGATTTTCCCCACGTTTGGGCCAGATCCTTAAGGAGGTTTCCTAGCTTGGTCGTATCTTCGACCGCCTCTTTAGAGAGCGAAATACCATCAGAAAACGTATGGTATTTGACGAGATACTCCCATCCCTGCACTGGACTCTTGTAGTTGATCGGCTGACCTTCAACTTCATGCCTCTGAAGGGATCCAGCTCCGAGGATTTGGGTGGATTTATCACCCGCCGACTTGGCAGCTTTCTCGACCTTGAAGATCTTGTCGAACTTCGTTTCTACTTCTCTGTACCCTTCACGTTCAGCCTTGTACATATCCTGAATGAAGAGGGCTTGCTGATCGGCGCTGACACCGATTCCGAATCTCAGGCCAGAGAACAGGCCCAAGATTCCTTGAAACAGTTTCTTTAAATTTTCCATGTTAAAAATCTCCAAATTAGGTTGATGAATCGGTTAAGGTTTAGACAACACCAGTTGCGCCGAGCTTGATTGGGTTAATCATCACATCAACGTATGCGTTATTGACCGCATCACCGCCGACGATAATGACCGTATCCTCACCAGATGCGTCTAATTTGGCTCCCTGAATGTTCGAAGAAACCGCTAGATCGCAGGTTTTCCCGACCATCGTTGCCGCGTAGGTTCCAGCGCTTACAGGAATGCGAAACACAGCGGTAACATCGTTGATGCAAAAGCGCTTGTCCGCACCTTCGGTGGCCGATGCCGTAAACTCTTCGCAATCCAGAAACCCGATGAGTTCCGTAGATCCGTCTACCGCGACTTCTGCCCGGCCCGATCCATCGTTTTTCACAAACCGACCAGACTTGGATTTGATAACTTCACTGGCTCCGATGGGAACGACATAACCGCTTCGTCCACCACGAATCCATCCGTATTTGAGTTGAGGAATCTGTTCCATGTTTTTTAATCTCCTATTTTGGCCAACAAAAAAGGCGCACCAACGGCAAATGCCGCAGATACGCCTTTAGCTAAAGGTCTTACTTGTTGGTTATCCTTGGGTCATGACTCCCAAGGTTTTATACTGACAAAAAGTTACTTTCTCTTACCGATGCCTTGCTCATGCTTTTTGTACTCAACGAACATCGCGTACTTTTCCTCATCGGTCTTGTTCGCAATGCTTTGGTACATTTCAAGAGCGCGTTCTTTTTCTTCAGAGGTCAGGGATTCAGCCCCGGCTTCTTTCTTTTTTGGAGCTGCACCACCGCCCACGGGAGGCCGCTCACCGATGATCTTTCTCTCTTCTGTACCGCGCTTGTAGCCGCGTTCTTCGGCTTCCTTCACGGCCTTTGAGAGATCCTCATCGTAGTGTTTCCCCTTCACCCAAAAAACAGTGTCTTTTATCGAGAAGTTATCATTCGTCACCGCATGATCGGGGATCATCTCGATAATTTCTTTTACCTCGCTTGAGAATTTCTTGTCTGATTCTGGAAGCCCTGAAATATGGTCAGTACGCCTTTTGATTGCCTCGGCCTTGACTCTCTCGACCTCGGCTTTCGCAAGTTCACCGCCACGCTTTTTAAGCTGATCGATTGCGGTCTGGTAAACCTCATCATCGTCCATGGCCTCCGACTGTTCTTTATGGTCTTTGCGGTAGGCATCAATCAAGATTGCTCTTGTCTGATCCTTCGTGTACCTCTTCCCGCGAAAAACCATCTCACCTTCGGCCAAAATCTCAGGCTCCGCCTGGATCTTCTTCAGCTCTGATTCGTTCTTGCTGTAAAGCGTCTGAATGTTCCGATAAGCCCTTGCGAGCTTCCTAGGGTCATTCTCGTACTTCTTAGCAATCGAAACTTCGCTTTCAAGCTCCTGCCTAGCCTGCTCAACGCTGATTTCGTTTTCCTTCGCGTACTCTTCAGCTTCCTTCTGAAATGCCTCTTCGGCAGCCTTTTTATCAGCCTCTTCTTTAGCTTTCAGATCATCTTCTTCCTTGGCTTTCTTCTCAGCTTCGATCTTCGCTTTGTCCTGCTGCCCGTTTTCAGATTCATCCTTGTATTGGGTACCAGAATCATCATCCTGGGCCTCGGAATCGTCTTTCTTCTGGACTTGCTCGGACTCATCCTTTTCCTGATCGTCTGGAAGATCGATTTCTTCTTCCTTCGGCTCGTCATCTTTGTAGAGATCGTTGAAGATCTTATTATTCAGATCCTCTTCTTGCTCCGGGGAAAGAGGCGACCGCTGATCTTTTAAGGATTCGAGATCAAGTGTTCCTGTCTTTTGTTCGCTACCCATGCTTTACTCCTTACCGAGAGCCTCTTGCGAGGGTGTCTCACTCTGCATTAACACCGGGGCCGCGTAATTGCGGGTACCCTGAAAAATTGTATAAAGACGCGTTTCATGTGAAACGTAATTTAGCCCCGCCAATCGTGTATGGCTTTCCTCCAACAAGAGGTATTCCTTGGGCGACTACGGTTTCAATCGATTCTTTCGCCCACTTCAAGGCTTCTCTTTCCATGTATTCGACGACCTCTAACGCTACTTGAAAAATCTGCGCGATTTGTTCTATTTTCATTCCTCTTGATCTCATCTCAAGGAGCTTTGCAAACTCATGACGCTTAGGACAAGACAGGTTTGCGCGAAGACACCTGATTGCATGATCGAGATACGCGATTTGCCCTTCGCGGGTCATGTCGTTGATCGAATCATTACTGACACGAGCTTCGGACTCTTTCTTTCTGTCATCCTCCGACATCTCCTGACGACTCTTGATGAAATTTCCAAGCTCGGAGAATGTCTTAAAAACGTGCTGTGCTTTGTTGAATGCGACCTTGACGCTCATTTATTCCTCCTCGTCTTCCTCTTCACAGCCCATTTTGACCATCTCAAGAGTAAGCTCTTTCTGACCGCCAACACGCTCAGACACTCCTGCAATGCGTGCTTTCACGCATAGAGTCACTTCATCTCCGACTTTCTTAGATGACAGAGATTCCGTGATTTGATTGCCTCTTAGATACAGGCTCGGATAATGCGGTTGTCTGCTTGGACTTGCCTCAACAGCTTCATAGTTTTCTGCGAGTGAGTTCATTTTCATAGCTTTATCCTTTTTGCGTGGCATCAAACTCTACGTCTTCATAAAGAGCCTGAAGAGTGCGAATTTTTGTTTGGAGCTGGGTTATTTTGAGGACTTTCTGCATCGGATCTGGACACTCAAAGTGAATAAGCTCGCGTATCATTTCATCACAAGCTTTCTTCGCGTTCTCCCGGTAGACCCTAAACTCTTCCATTCCGAGACATTTCTGAGCGGAGGAAACGGCGGCCTTGTATTTTTCTGATTCACTTGGCTGGTCAGACTTAGGTGTCTTGAACACGCCCCGGTTAAACATTGGCCGCCGTCCTCTGTTTCTTCATCTGCTCGTCCCTCTGCTTGGCGATAGCAGGGTCGAGAGGATTCACCTGCTTTGCTACAAAATCCTGCACAGCAATCAAAATCTCTCTTGGGTCAAAATGAGGCTCCAATCCTGTAACTTTTGAGTTCTGAAGCAAGCCCTGGACGAACTGAGCCACAGCCTTCACAGCCATGGCCTCCATCCCCTTCCTAAACTCTTCAA
>CAYZAR010000051.1:0-9122 GCA_964476455.1 uncultured Micavibrio sp. | reverse complement strand
GCTTTGACTCTTTTTCCGGCAATGATAATGCCGTCGGTTCCATCAGGGGCCACGCTAAAATTCGAGCGTCCATGAACTGAGTCATATTTGAGAAGATGGGCGTTGGTTTTTACATCGGCCAAGTCGTTGATGGCAACCAGTTCAATATCTGTGCGGCCTGATTCATACAAAGCGCGGCAGACCAGACGGCCAATTCGTCCAAACCCGTTAATGGCAACTTTTGTAGTCATGATTTAGTCTCCTTCAAATTTTGAACGCAAAATACGCAAGATGTTTAGTCCCAAGTGAAAATTTTATCCAGACAAAACTCTGAGCGATTCAGGGTCTTACACCCTTTTTGTGACGGCCTCAACCACAGCCTCGGCTGTGATGCCAAAGTGTTTGTAGAGAACATCAGCCGGAGCAGATTCGCCAAAGCTTTTCATGCCAATAAACTCCCCATTCGTTCCGATAAGTTCATCCCAGCCTTGGCGGACGGCGGCTTCTACCCCGATTTTGATGGCGGAGGAAGGACCAAGCACGGACTCGCGATAGGCGGCACTCTGGGTGCGGAAAAGCTCAAAAGATGGAACAGACACAACCTGAGAAGGGATGTTCCTTTCTTTAAGAAGAGCTTGAGCCTTCATGGCGATTTCAACTTCTGAGCCAGTGGCCAACAAGACGGCCTTTGGTGTATCTTCGGCAGGAGAAAGAATATAGGCCCCGTGAGAGGATTTATGATCGTTATCAAGCCGGAAAGTGGGAAGATTCTGGCGGCTTAAAACTAAAACCGAAGGGCCAGATGTATTGCCAAGGGCTTCTCTCCAGCATTCGGCGGTTTCTACTCCATCACAGGGCCGAAAAACTTTGAGGTTCGGAATGCAGCGCAAAGCAGCGAGATGTTCAACGGGTTGATGGGTAGGACCGTCTTCGCCGAGGCCAATCGAGTCATGAGTCATGACATAGATCACACGTAGCTTCATCAAGGCGGCCAGTCGAATGGCGGGGCGGCAATAATCGGTGAAGCTGAGGAATGTTCCGCCATAGGGGATAAATCCGCCATGCAAGGCCAAGCCATTCATGATGGTACACATAGCAAACTCGCGCACGCCGTAATGGAGATATTGTCCTTTATATCCGTTCGCGGTGGAGATGACTTCAGGGCCTTTGATTTTGGTATTGTTGGAAGGGGTAAGGTCTGCAGAGCCGCCGATCATCTGAGGTAATTGGGGAACCAGAGCTTCCAGAGCTTTCCCAGACGTCGCTCTTGTCGCCATTTTGGGGCGGTCTTGAAGAAAAGTTTTACCCACCTGATCGAGAATATGAACAGCTACATCTGAAACATCGGGGTCCAGAGATTTTTCAAACGCCGCTTTTTGTGGCGAAGCTGCCAAGCGTTTTGACCATGCGTGGCTTTCAAGCTGGCCTCGTGTTCCGATGCTTCGCCATTCGTGAAGAATCTCGGCGGGAATTTCAAAAGGAGCATGGGGCCAATTGAGGTTCACTCGTGCCGCTGCGGTTTCTTCCGCTCCAAGGGGGGAGCCGTGAACGCCAGAAGTGCCTTGCTTATTTGGAGCCCCAAACCCAATTTTCGTGCGGCACGCGATTAAAACCGGACGGTCGCTTTTCTTGGCTTCGTTCAAGGCCGTATCAATGGCGGCGGGATCATGCCCATCAACACGCTGCGTTTTCCATCCATAAGATTCAAACCTTTTCAGCGTGTCCTCAGTGAAAGAAAGAGACGTTGGGCCATCAATTGAGATTTGGTTGTCATCGTACAGAACAATCAATTTGGACAGTTGTAAGTGTCCGGCAAAAGAACAGGCTTCATGGCTGATTCCTTCCATTAAATCGCCATCACCGCACATGACATAGGTGGTGTGATTGACGAGATCTGTTCCAAAGCGGGCATTTTGCATGCGCTCGGCGAGGGCAAACCCTACAGCGGTTGCAATCCCTTGACCCAAGGGGCCAGTGGTCATTTCAATTCCAACGTCTTGCATCACTTCGGGGTGGCCCGGGGTGAGGGAGTGAAGTTGGCGGAAGTTTTTAATTTCCCCTATTGTCATGCGGTCGTATCCGGTCAGATAGGCCAGAGCATAAAGCAGCATAGACCCATGACCACCCGAAAGGATGAAGCGGTCACGATCTGGCCAAAGCGGGTTTTTAGGGTCGAATTTCAAATGCTTCTGAAAGAGGACGGTTGCCACATCGGCCATGCCCATTGGCATTCCCGGGTGGCCGGAATTGGCTTTGTCCACGGCATCGGCGGCCAAAAACCGTATGGCATTGGCCATAAGGGAGCAGGAGGGCTTGGGGGAAGGGGCTGGATTCTGGGCGGCAACAGCGGTCATGAAAGAGGCTCTCCTTAAGACAAATTTTCTGTGATTTGTCCGTACAATGCCCCTCCGCGCCGCAGAGGTCAAGATAGTTTTCCCCAAAGGGTTATGATGGGGCTCTGTCGCCGAGTGTAGTCGGGGCAGAGGCTGGTCCTGCTGCGCCAATTGCTGTTGAAGATGTGTCTTGATTCTGTTCCCACTCGTATTATTATTGCCCGTGAGCGGCATATTTTGTCGATTCTCCCTTTTTTCAAAGGCCCAATCTCAAATATGCGGCGTGGTTCCGGATGTTTGTTTCTGGGCTTGTTTTCAATTTGCTTTTAGATTTGAGAAAGGAAAAAATCATGAGCATTATTCCTTGGAAAAGTGGTCCTTCTGTTCCCGTCAACCGCATAGGGGAGGGGCGGGGGATGAGTCTCTCTTCCCTTCAAGATGAGATGAACCGTCTTTTTGAAGACTTTTTTGGTCCGGGTGGGAGGATTCCCACTTTCTTTGATGAGAGTAGGCCTGCGGCCCTTTCTTCTCCGGCGGTCGATATTTCTGAAACAGAGAAGGAATACAGGATAAAAGCCGAGCTTCCCGGGATGGGGCCTGAGAATGTTGATATCACTTGCGGAGACGGATATCTTGTCATTAAAGGGGAGAAGAAGTGCGAGAGCGAGGAAAAGAATGAAAACTTCATTCGCCGCGAGTCTTCCTACGGATCTTTTCATCGTAGCCTTTCTCTTCCTGATATCGCTGATGCCGGAGCGGCGGAGGCTTGCTTTAAGAACGGGGTTCTAACCATCACGGTTCCCAAAAAGGAAGCCGCTCTTAAAAAGGAAAAGAAAATTACCATTAAATCAGCGGCTTGATTATTTCTTCTCACATCCCCCTTCCCCCTGACGGGAGGGGGATGACATATTGTTATTTTTCAAGATATGGGTATAAGTTTCATTGAGATATTGACCCTTTCTTCTTTGTTTTGATAGGCTGGAGGTCGACTGCGTAAAAGAAATACCTGAATTGAGCGGGAGGGTGGGCCGTGGCCATCGAAAATATCTATGAACATTTAGGGTATTTGGGCTCTCAGATTGACCAACTGGAACAGGCTTTGGTGCAGCAGGAACTTGCTCATAAACAGGCACTTGCCCAAGCTCAGGCCGAGCAGAAAGTCAAGCTGACGCCCACAGGGAAAGCGGCGTCTAGCCAGAATGACCTGTTCGGTGGTTGGGCGACTGGAGCTGAAAAAGCTGCTAACGACAAAAAGCAAAGAGAAAATGCTTTGATCTTGGCAGGGAAACTGGATTCGACAATCGATAAGGTACAGCGCATTCTGCGCGAAGCAGGGGCCTAGAGGTAGGGGATCTAAAAATATGGCGGAAGTGAATCTTGTAATTGATGGCCGGACCTATGGCATTGCCTGTGACGATGGGCAGGAGCGGCGCGTGCTGCAGCTAGGGGCCTATATTGACACACGGATCAAGGAAATAGGTGCTTCTCTCGGGAGCGGCAACAAGGCACAGCTTATGGTTCTGACCGCTTTGCATTTGGCGGATGAAATTTTTGAGTCTCGTGAACACCTGCAAAAAGTTACAGTGGCAAACCAGCAGCTTTCAAGCGAGCCAAAGCAGATTTTTTACCAAGGGCTTTCTCCTCGGGATGAGCAGGAATTGACGGTGGCGATTGGTCGAATGGCTACTAAAGTCGAGAAAATGACTGAGCGTGCACAAAAGACCTGATTTTTCTTTGAAAATAGTCTATAGCTGCCAGCGGATACTGCTGGGTGCGTGATATGCTATTATCCCACTGACCGATACATTCTCGATTGGGAACTGTCCCTGCCGGAGCCGTGGTTTCGGATATATGGTGCCCACCTGACTAACAGGGTCATCGAGGATATTTCGCATACACGGCCTATGTGGTATCCACCTTTTCTCCCCGTTTTTTCTCCTCTTGTTTCTGGAATGTTTTTCGCTAGGATGCGGCAGCTATTTTTAGTGAAAGACAATTCAGATCAATGTCTGAGCATAAAGATTTTGTAAGACAAAACGCCACGCGCCACCGTGATGCCATAAAGGTTGACCCTGAGTGGGCCGCGCAGGCGGCTGATTGTTTCTTCGGAGCCGTCTCTTTGGCGAGTACTGCTGTTGTGGCGGTTTATTATCCTATACGCTCTGAAATTGATCCTTCTGTAATTGTTGAGAGGCTTTGGCAAGAGGGGATAACGGTTTGTTTGCCTATCGTTCAGGAAGATGACAGGTCTTTGCGTTTTTGTGTTTGGAGACGCGATGCTGGTCTTGTTCCAGGAAGAATGGGAATACTAGAACCTTTTGAAAAAGAGTATGTTTCCCCCGATGTTCTTATTATTCCTTTATTAGCTTTTGACCAGTGTGGGTATCGCCTTGGCTACGGCAAGGGGCATTATGACGCTACCATTACAAAACTTGAGGAAGAAAAGCCCATCTTGAAAGTGGGGTTAGCTTTTGCCGAGCAGGCGTGTCTTCTGGCCTTGCCGCGTGAAGAACATGATCGCCCTATGGATATTGTTGTGACCGAACAAAGGGTTTTTGACTTTCGCGGTCGAAACACCTAAAGCTGTCTGATGAGAATTCTTTTTATCGGAGATGTGGTTGGGCGTTCGGGACGTGAAGCTTTATTAGAGCACTTGCCCCGCCTTAAACAAAAACTAGCGACAGACGTTGTCATTGTGAATGGCGAAAACGCCGCGCATGGCTTTGGCATTAACGACAAAATCTGTCTTGAGATGTTTGCTGCAGGTGTCGATGTTATTACGACAGGCAATCACGTCTGGGACCAGCGGGAGGTTATTCCGTATATCCAGAAGGAACCGCGCCTACTCCGCCCCATTAACTTTCCAGAGGGGACGGGTGGGCAGGGATTCTATAAACACGTCTTACCAGATGGCCGCAAAATTCTTGTGGTTAATGCGATGGCGCGTCTGTTTATGGATCCCTTGGATGATCCTTTTTCTGCTTTAGCGAAGTTAGTGCAGGCCAACCCGCTTGGGTCGAATCTACAAGCAATTTTTGTTGATTTCCATGGGGAGGCGAGTAGCGAGAAAGCAGCTTTGGCACACTTTCTCGATGGGCGGGTCTCGGCGGTGATTGGAACTCATACACATGTGCCAACTGCCGATGGGAGGGTTCTATCAAAGGGGACGGCTTTTCAGACCGATGCGGGAATGACGGGAGATTATGACAGCGTTATTGGTATGAAAACAGATGTCCCTATTCAACGATTTACGCGCAAATTTTCAATTGAAAAACTGACACCAGCGGACGGGGCTGCGATGGTGTGCGGTGTTTTGGTTGTAACGGATGACAGAACAGGACTTGCTAGCGCGATTGAGCCCGTACGTGTTGGTGTAGGCCTAGCTAACACGGCGTAGCGGTTACGGAGGCTTACTTGCTAACAATTGGCAGAGAAGAATCTGGATTGCGGTTGTCGGGGTGTTTTTCAAAGTAACGATAGCAGGTTTCTACTAGGGCTTGCATCAGCGCTCCACCATCTCCTTTGATTTGCCCCAGCAAAACGGCGCGGATGGTAGTATGAAAGGCTCGAATAATCTCTATAGCATCTTTATCAAGAGTTTCAATGACTTCCAGAAACTGGATCAGGTGATCTGCGATGTCCGTGACCAAGGGGTAGTGAAACATTCCGCCATTAGCTTTGAGCTGCATAACTGGATAGATCACATGGGTGAGGAGCTCTTCGCTGTAAACATCTAAGTTCGAATCTCTGGCTTTTTCAACAGCGTACATCATCGATTCAAGATACATCTCACCCAGTGGCCTAAAATCGTGCGTGTTTCCTTCAAGCAGGGCCTGCGCTTTGTTGAGAATGTTTTCAGACAGTCCTCCCGTTCCCACTTTGAGTTTCAAAGATGTCTTGGGCGGGAAAAATTCGGCTTTTCGCCTAGGAATCATGTTGTAATGGTTATTACGATTGTCAGTCATAGAACGATTTGTTTCCCTTACTCAAAATCTATATCATACGCTTTGTTCAGGTCAATCTGCTTGATTTCAAACTTGCCGCCTTTGGCAATGCCATTGCTTTCGCGCAGGAGGTCAAGGTGGGCAGAGGCCTCCTTCATGCGGTTGCGCTGTTCAGACATTTTTTGCTTATCGTTGTCGCGACGGAAGGGGCCTTGAAATCCATCAAGCGGTTTCCGGCGGCGATCAGGGCCGAAAAAACTTTCACACCGGACAAATTGTCTAGGACGTTCAATCAACTGAGAAATCCGTTTGTAAAGATCCCGCGCATTAAAGGGTTTGACCAAAAACTCGGTCACGCCAGAGTCTCGCGCCTGAATAACCCGCTTTTTCTCGCTGAAGCCAGTCATAAGAATGACTGGAGCAAATTGGTTCGGGCTGCGTGGATCATTGCGGATTCGACGAGTCAAAGAAATTCCGTCCATAGGAGACATCATCCAGTCCGCGAGGACAAAGTCGGGACTTTCTCTGCAAAAAATGTTAAATCCCTCATCTCCATTCTTGGCTGTAAAAACCTCTCCAATACCAAAAGTCATGAGAAGTGTCTTACAAATTTCAAGCATGGGCAGGTTGTCTTCGACAACTAGGACTCTCAATCGGTCAAACTGGTATGTCATGTTCTGGCGCGATCAACTTCAAAATGGGTTGTGAGTTAGGCATTAATTCCAAATTGGAGTTTAACAGTGAGGGCCTTAAAAATCAGTCAACAGAATATGTATAATTTTAAGCCTAAATCTTGAATTTCCAAGGGCTGCGTGTTACCCAAGGGGGTAATATCCGAGGAATATTTCAAAAAAGTAACGTTTCAGGAGTTTTGTCATGGCGGGTCATTCCAAGTACAAGAATATTATGCACAAAAAAGGCCGCGCAGATGCCTCTCGCGCTAAAGCTTTTACCAAATTGGGCCGTGAAATTCAGGTAGCTGCCAAAATGGGAGGAGGGGAACCTAGTTTTAACCCTCGGTTGAGAACTGCTATTGCAGCGGCGCGGGCTGAGAATATGCCAAATGAGCGAATCAAACGGTCGATTGAGGCTGGTTTAGGGGCCGGAGATACAACCGATTATTTCGAAATTTGCTACGAAGGCTACGGCCCCGGGGGGGTGGCTTTCATTGTTGAGGCTTTGACTGACAATAAAAACCGGACCGCAGGTGAGGTCCGCTCGGCTTTTAGTAAATACGGTGGAAATCTGGGAGAGACTGGTTCGGTGGGCTTCATGTTTGAGCATATTGGCCAGATTATCTACCCTCTTGGGAAAATCAGTGCGGATACGATGTTTGAGGCGGCGGTGGAAGCTGGGGCAGACAACGTCGAAACAGGGGAAGATTCCCATGAAGTTATTACCTCGATTGGTGACTTTGTTGCAGTGCGCGAAGCCCTTGAGAAAAAGTTCGGAGAAGCTGAAAAATCAGGTTTTACATGGAAACCAAACGTGATGGCTCCGGTGGAGGCAGATACGGCGGCTACTTTGATGAAATTGATTGATGTGCTTGAAGATAACGATGATGTGCAATCGGTCGTGACCAATTTTGAAGTAAGTGATGAAGTTTTACAAAAACTTATGGCAGCGGGCTAGTTCATGCGGGTATTGGGGGTTGATCCCGGGCTGGAAAAGACAGGATGGGGCATCATTGACGTTGAAGGTTCTCGTCTGAGCTTTGTCGCGGCAGGAGTCATTCGGACCCGCCCATCTGATTCAATGGGAATTCGTCTGCTTAAAATTGACACAGAGTTGACTGAGATTCTGGCGCGGTGGCAGCCCGAAACGGCGGCCATTGAAGAAACTTTTGTAAACAAAAACGCGGCTTCTTCTTTGAAATTGGGACAGGCCCGAGGAATTGGGATACTGGCTCCTACCCGTTATGGTATAGATGTGGCTGAATATTCGGCGAACTTAGTCAAAAAATCGGTGGTTGGCGCAGGACACGCTGCCAAAGAGCAAGTTGGCATGATGATGAAGGTGTTATTGCCAAGTTGTGGGGAGTTGAGCAGGGATGCAGCGGATGCTTTGGCGGTTGCTATTTGCCATGCTCATCATGCACAATCAAACCAGATGATTCACTCTGCCTTGAAAGGACGTTGAAAGTCCATGTTTGCAAAACTCACAGGAAAAATTGATACGCTGTTTCAAGATAGCCTGATTCTGGATGTAAACGGGGTTGGTTATCATGTTTTCGCTAGCGGAAAGACTCTTGGGATCATTGGAAACTCTGGGGATCCTGTGTCACTGCTGATTGAAACCCATGTGCGGGAAGACCATATTCACCTTTATGGGTTTTCATCCGTGGCCGAGCGGGATTGGTTCCGTCTGCTGACCTCAGTTCAAGGGGTGGGGGCCAAGTCTGGATTGTCTATTCTTTCGGTCTGCGCACCGGATCGTTTGGTTGTGGCGATTGCCTCGAACGATAGCAATGCTCTGCGGCAGGCCGAAGGCGTGGGGCCAAAACTTGCCGTGCGGATTGTGACGGAACTTAAAGACAAAGTTTCTGCGCTCAATCTTGGAAATTTACAAGCAGAGCCAGTTAAAAAGACATCGGGGGCAAAAGGAGAGACCCCCTTGCCACCTTCTAATTTTTCGCTGGATCAGGATGCGGTGTCGGCACTGGTTAATCTTGGTTATGCCCGCTCCGAGGCTTTTTCTGCCGTGATGCAGGCGCGCCGGAAATCAAACGATGACACCCCTCCAACAATTGATGGGCTGATTAAATCTGCCCTCAAGGAGTTGATGCGATAGAAAGATTCACGGTATGCCAATCCCCTTCAGGTTGGGTTGATTTTCGTGCGCGGAAGATGCAAGAGATATCGAACTG